>CAJXZG010000006.1 GCA_913063265.1 uncultured Prolixibacteraceae bacterium
CCGGGCGCATATGCCTGCAGATGAACTTAATACTTATCTTGAATCGTCACTTGTAACACCTTTAGACCAAACTGTAAATCAAATATCCGGAATTCAGGATACCTTAATGACAATAATGATTTTGATTGCTATCCCTTTGTTATTATTCTCTTTGGATCTAAGAAAATGGCTAAAGCTGGCAAAAGGAGCAATTTTATCATTGGTGCTTGCTATGATTTCCATGTTAATTGTAATTTTTGCCGGTTATTACATTTTTCGGAATACAATAACAGAAACCAATAAAATAGCGGGAATGCTTGTAGGTGTTTATACCGGAGGAACACCAAATCTGGCTGCAATTGGAACGGCTTTAAATGTAAATGCAGAAACCTTTTTACTTACCCATACTTCAGATTTAATAGTTGGTTCGGTTGCTTTGATTTTTCTTATGACCATTGCCCAAAGAGTATTTCACATCTTCTTGCCCAAATTCCAAATGGTTTACAAAGCTGAAAACAAATTACACTTAAATGATGAACCTGAAGATTTTGAAAATTTTGCACCATTATTTAATAAAAAAAATGTTCCTGATTTACTCAAATCCTTCGGGATTTCAATATTAATTGTAGCAGTAGGTGGCGGATTAAGTTTACTTGTTCCCAAGCCCTCGGATACTATTGTTGCCATTTTATCCATAACCACCCTGGGATTATTGGCTTCATTAGTAAAACCAATCCATAAACTGCACAACAGTTTTCAGTTTGGAATGTATTTGATTATTGTATTCTCTTTGGTAGTTTCTTCAATGGCCAATTTAGCCAATATGGTAAAACCGGAATCAACCCAATTGTTTTATTATGTTGCTATGGTTGTCATTGGTTCAATGGCAATTCATGTGGGTTTGGCCCGGGTTTTTAAACTCGATGCTGATACAACTATTATTTCCATAACAGCCTTAACCTATTCCCCACCGTTTGTGCCTACTGTTGCAGGTGCTTTAAAGAATAAAGAAGTTATCATTTCAGGTTTAACTATTGGAATTTTAGGATATGCATTTGGAACCTATCTAGGTGTTTTTGTCGGAACTATTTTAAAGTAAAAATAGTTAATTCAGCATTGTTTTGCTGGTCCGGATTTTATTCTTCATCCCAGTTTTTTAAAAAACTGTTCACGATAACTGAGACTTACAGGAATTTTACGCTGACCGATTTTAACCAGGTTTCCTTCGATATAATCGATTTTGGAAATTGAAATCACATAAGATTTATGAATTCTGACAAATCCTTTTTCCGGAATTTGCTGAATAAAATCTTTTAACCTGCCATGTACAGTAATTGATTTGTCTGACAACACAAATCGTACATAATCTCCCTGAGCTTCAAGTATAAAAATATCATCAAAGTTTATTCGATATCTTTTTTTATTCGACCAAACCATTATATGCCCAGTCACTGGTGCATCATTTGTTTGATTTGCACTTCTGTCTAAAACCCTGTTTACCGCAAGTCGAAACCTTTCGAACGATACGGGTTTTAATAAATAATCCACGGCGTCTACATCAAAACCATCAAGTGCAAATTCAGGATATGCAGTGATAAAAACGATGTATGGGGATTCTTTTAAACTTTTCACAAATCCTACTCCAGATAATTTAGGCATGTTAATGTCAAGAAAAATCAAATCAATATTTTCTTTCTTTAACACATTGCCTGCCTCCATTGCATCATTACAAACTGCTACAAGATTTAATTCCGGCGAGTCGTTTACAAAATCAACAATTACATCCTGCGAAAGCGGTTCGTCATCAACTATGATACAGTTTAATTGCATTTCCTTAGTTAAGTTGTAATTGTAAATTTACCAGAAATACTTTTTTATCTTCAGAAATCTTTAATGAATGTTTTTCCGGATAAATTAATTTTAATCTTTTACGTACATTTTCAATTCCGATGCCCCGGTATTTACTATTTGTTTTCTGAACAGACTCTCCGACGCTGTTTCTAATGCTGAACTTGAGAGAACTGTCATTAACATTTATATTTATTTCTACAAAAAGATTTTCTGCCCCACCTTTTATGCCATGTTTAAAACTGTTCTCAACAAAAGGTAGAAAAAGCAGGGGTGCAATTTTTTTATCCTTTGTTTCACCCTTAATAAGCAGTTCTATTTTGTCTTTGTCCTTGCTTCTCAGGTTTTGTAATTCAATATAGTTTTTGATCATATCCAGTTCTTTTTCAAGAGCGATAAACTCAACATCAGATTCATATAAAATATGTCTCATCAAATCGCTTAACTGAACAATCTTTAAGGGAACCTGCTCAGAACTTTTTCTTGCTAAACTGTAAATATTATTTAAGGAATTGAATAAAAAATGAGGATTAATCTGGGACTTCAAAGCTTTTAATTCGGCCAGGGTTTTTTCTTTTTCAGTTTCCTGCAAGCGAAACCAACTACGCGCCAACCGTATTAAACTTGTAAGCAAAAGATAAATGGCAAAAATTAAAGAAATATCCCAAAAATTATAATAGGCGATAAAATAGTATCCCGGAAAGATATAATCTATCCAATGATTAAACAAGAGCAGATAAAACGAGGCCCCTGCAAAAACAAGGCATATAACGAAAGCCGTGTAAATAAAATATTTTGCTCTCTCCAAAAAAACAGGAAACAGTAATTTCAGATTTAAATAAACAATAAGTAAAACCGGTAAATGAAAAATGGCAGTATAAATCAGATCTATTGGTTTTATCTCTGCCGACACTTTGAAAATATTTATCAAAATCAGGAAGGAAAGTGACCAAAACAGAAAATGTTGCAACACCCTGCTGTTGATAATCCTGACGACAATTATTTTGAGTTTTTGAATCACCTATTTTCGTTTTAAAAGTGCATCCATTCCATCCTCAAATGCTTCTTTAGAATTAACATATTTGACAACAAACTTTTGTAATTCCTTTGGTTTTGCGGTAAGTAAAATATAATCCCCGTTATATTCGTGCCGTATCCTGATTTTATTTTCCTTTATTAATTTTTCCAACCATTCCTGATCAAACCAGTTAATATAAAGCTGGTCTTCGCTAACTTCAACTTTTGCAAAAGTATGTATGGGGACAGCATGAAAATCAGCTAATATAAGTTCATCCTTTTCCAAATAATCTTCCAAATAGAAATCGAGAAAATAGTGTCCGCCCAGCAAAATAATGTGTATTCGGAATTCACTTTTTTCACCATTTTCTTCGGTAACTGTCAAAATATAAGAAGTACTGTCGATATTTTCAGGAACTTTTTTCCCAAAATAGGCATGTTCAAATTTCCATTCTGTCTTTTCATCCTGCAACCACGTACCTGTTAAAATATCGTTGGGAAATAAATCTTCCTCTGTATATAAAGGATAATAGGAATAAACCACACACCCCGACAAGAATGCCACTAAAATTCCAATGATTAAAAGATTCTTAGATTTCATGATTTTTCTGTTTGAATTTTTAATCAAATGTAAAGTGTAATGTTTTATCGGGCTATTTTTTTCGTTAAGATTGAAAAAAAGATCGTTGAAATTGCTTTTCAGGAAAAGAGTTTTACAAATCCATATCCGGTCTTTGACAATAAAATCAATTTATAGCCTTTTCAGCAATCTCTTTAAATTTATCGGAATAATTGTAATTACTTGGCATTAACTGGGTATAAAAAATAATAATTGATTTTTTATTCGGATTTAACCAAAATTTTGTGGACGCAGCCCCTGCCCATCCGTATTCACTGGTTTCTTCATTTACAGAACCTGCAAGGCCATGCCCCATCGTTCCTGCAAAAAATACCCCTTCAGGCATTTGGTTTGTTAATACCATTTCTGTAGTAGATTCTTTTAAAATCCTTGCACCATTTAATTCCCCTCCATTGAGCAGCATAAGACAAAAACTCAAATAATCGTCCATCGTAGATACCAATCCACCTCCACCAGAGAAAAGGGTTACCGGAGACCTAAATGCTCCGGCCATATTTCCTTCCATTTCTTTCACCGTATCATTTTCCACTGTATTTAAAGAGGTAAATCTGAAGTGTTTTTCTTCAGGGACATAAAATCCTGTATCATCCATTTTTAAAGGATCAAAAATTCTTTCCTTCATAAACTTATCGAGAGGCTGGCCAGATAAAACTTCAACCAAATAACCGGCTACATCAATAGACAAGCCATATTCCCATCTGGTTCCGGGCTGATATTTTAAAGGCAGTTTTGCCAGGATTTTTATTTTATCAGCCAAAACACCATCCCAACCGCTTGCACCTGTTTCGCGATACAATGAGTCTACATAGGCATTCTGATCCCATCCGTATGTAATTCCCGATGTATGGGTAAGTAAATGCCTTATTGTCATTTCATTCTTCTGTGGTTCAAGTGTTTTGGTTTCTGCATTATAAACCATTGCACCTTCAAATTCAGGAATATATTTTGCCACTTTATCATCCAGCTCAAATTTCCCTTCATCAAATAATGTCATTAACGCGACAGCAGTCACAGGTTTAGACATTGAAAAAATCCGAAAAATAGCATCATCTTTTAGTGGTGTTTTTTGATTTAGCTGAGCATAGCCAAAATTTTTCCGGTAAACTGTTTCTCCATCTATATTAATTAATGCTGAAATACCAGCCAGTTTTTTATTCTCCACAAATTCATTTAAAACACTGCTTGCAATTTCAAGCGTATCCAAAGAAATATTTTCATTTTTGGTCTGTTCTTTTTTACCGGTATCAGTACACGAATACTGAACCAACGCAGATCCTAAAAAAATAATTGAAAGCCAAACTACTTTTTTCATAATTTAAGTTTAAACAGGTTAGTTTTAAAACAAGTAATTCAATGCAATGTATAATCCGGAAGTACCATCCCTTTTATCCACTACTCTACCATAATCAGCTTTTATGATAAAGTTTTCATTCATCGCAATTCTAAATCCCGCACCATAGGAATAATGCAGCGTTTCAGCCCCAAAATCGAAATAATTTTCTGCACCGGGAATTGTTGCCAGATCAGGATTTACCTCAACCTTTTTTGTTACCATACCAAAATCGAGAAAGGCATTTAAGGCAAGGTAAAAGTTGTTGTTTATAAATCGAAATCTGTAGAATTTCCATCGGGTTTCGATATTTCCCAACAGGTATCCATCACCAACAACCCTGTTTCTTCTTACACCGCGCAAAGTTGTTCCACCACCAAGTCCTTCTGAGTTTGCGCCTTTTAATTCTGAGACGATAACCTGACTCTGATAGTAAAACGGAACATAACCACCAATTGTAGTCTGATAGTTTAAACGATATACAAAGGATAAATCTTCAGGAATAATTGTAAAATACTGACGATGGGTAAGGCTTAATTTTGCAAAAGAACTTTCAGCTCCAAGAAATGCAGGTGCACCCATAATTACAGCATCTGTCCAAATACCTTTCATTGGATTTGGCCTGTTATCACGGGTATCAAATACCAATCCTCCTTTTAGCAATGGTACAAAACCACCATCAACTTCTTCAGCTTTTAGCACTCTCCATTCTACATATTTTTCATACAAACCGGGTTGTTCCGAAATTGGAGGCAAAACATCATTTCCATCTTTTCCTTTGTTTAGTTTATCAATATCTACCGAACCGATTTTAAAATTCAGAAGATTAATTCCACCCACCCATTTTAGTTTTTCGCCCGACAAATTTCCCAACAAATCGACTTTAAACCTGAACATTTTACGATCGTACTTATAAAACATCCGGCTTTTATAATTGGAATCATCCTGGTCAATCCAATCAAAATTTACCACAGCATCGTAGCCGTTAAATCCAAAAAAATCATATGCGCCATCCGACAAATAACTAATATCCACGGAGGTTCTCAGTCCTTTAATTAAACGATCAGAATCGTAGTAAAACCGGTTAATTCCACTCCCCTTTGTAAAACGCGAAACTTCAAAATAAAGCGAGTGGTCGTAGTTGGGATATCGGCTGCCATCGCCATAATGATACAGATTTACCAGAGCTCCGTATTGAAATCCCAAATCGGTATCGTAGGTAATTGTAGGTAAGGCGCCAAAATTCCAGCCATCTTTAATTACTTCCTGCTCTTTGTCATCTTGTGCAGTTGAATTAAAAATTACAAGAAAAAGAACACAAAAAACAATTATTTTTTTCATAACCGAAATCAATTTAATCTGTAAGAAAAGAGCCGGTGTAGTTTATTTTCCCGAAATTATTTTAATAAAGTCTTCCCTGTTTTTCCCATCACCATCCAACAAGCCAAAGCTACCACTCTTATAGTTCCAGTTGGCATAAGCTATTCCATTTTCTTCAAACAAATCTATCATATCCTGGTACCATCTCAGCATATCTTCCTGAGCTGGGCCGGTAATAATTCCAAACTCGCCACAATATAATGGAAGTCCAAGTTCTTTTGCTTTTTTGATTGGTTTTTGCCACTCTTCCAGAATCCATTCTTTGTTAAACTCCTTGCCTACCCAATTTTTCGCCTGTTCTTTCATTTCTTCCGGTAACAAATCAAATTCTTCCTTACTTAAAATTTCTCCCGGATAATGTACCGGGCCGGTATAACCTTTCATACCTGTCCAACTTGCATTGTAATGTGTTAACATAAAAGGCTCATAAAAATGAAAACTCAATAAAATGTTTGGATCATTCTCAGGAACTTTTAACTCATCGAAAGTACCCACCGACTGCCATCTGTTTGAACCAATAACAATTGTCCTGTATGGTTCTATTTCGCGCAATGCTTTTGTGGCATTGGCTACAAGATTATTCCATAACTCAGGATCGTCGGCAACTGCTTCGTTCATTAATTCATAGGCGACCAGGGAGTTTGGATAAACAGAAAGTGTTTTTGATAAATCTCTCCATAAATCATAAAACTTTTCCTGTTCTGCCGGATCTGTCCATAGGGGTTTTTCTTTTGCATTAAAATGGTGTGAACGTAATATGTGCAAATCAACAATAACACGAAGATTTGTTTCTGCACACCAATCAATGCAGTTTGTCATCAATTGAAATGCATCATCGTTTCTGTTTCCCTGCTCATCCCACATTTGTTCTTCATCGATTGGAAGCCGGATATGATCAAAACCCATTTCAGCTATTGCCACAACATCATCTCTGGTAAAAAACTTTTCTCGTTCAATCCCACGATTTCTGCTCTGAGATAACCAATGAGCAATATTTGTCCCCCTGAATACTTCAAATTTTGTTACATCTTTTTCTGCTTTGGGCTGACATGCAATACATACAACAAGTAATAATAACGGAAGGAATTTTTTCATAGTTTAAGTTTTAGTCGATATTGATTCAAATGTAGCTAAAGGAAAAAAAGAAACCAAATATTGGTTTAGACTGTCTTTCAAAGCATAAAAAAACTGCCGGATTTTCATCCGACAGTTTTTACATTTATCTAACTAAACTATTGAGCAAATTATAATATTTATTTTGCCCACCATAATTTTGTTTCCTGAGTATCCGGTCCTTGTTTAGAAACAGCAATATTATATTGCTCTCCATTTTTACTGGATGCAGAATTTCCATAACGCATACGTTGAGGATACTTTCCGTTAATATCTCCTAATCCGTAAAGATCGATATCAGAAACACCGTCAGCAAGAACTTTTGGATACCCCATATCGCGAACAATTGCCCATGCTTCGAAACCATCTGTGTACGCCATAATCCAACGTTGAGAAGCAATTTTTTCAAGTTTTTCTTCCATGGTACCATCAAGTTGAGCCATTGCTTCGTTTTGTAAATAGGTATCAATATCACCATCGCTGACTCCCCAAAGTTTCATAGCCTGACGAATTCCTTCCTGATAAGCTGTTTGTGCATCATCACCTCCTAATCCTTTAACAGATGCTTCAGCTTTTAAGAAACTTGCTTCTGCCGCTGCAAAAATTAATTCAGCACGAATTGGGCCGGCATTTTTTCTTTCTATAATTTTATTTTCCGGTGTTGAAAAGAACTGATATGCTACATAGGGTTGCGTTTTTCCATTTAATCTTGTAGGTTGGCCAACATAATACACGTTTTCATCCATTGTGATTTCTACACCTCCGTCTTCAAGATCCGTTCTGGTAAACTCAACTCCTGCTTCAGTAAGTACATTCAAAATAAAGTCCACTCTTTTTTCATGCTTGGCTGCCTCATCACCTTCAGGTTTTTCCAAAACAGCTGTACCCCCAGCGGCAGGTTTTGCATACATTGGAAGTCTTGGATCGTTATTATCCCGAAGTAAATCGATAAGTGTTTTACCGATTGTCCAGTCGGAACCCGTTCCAAAGTTATACCAAACATCTCCATACGCTGCGCTACCCCATTGAGAAATCTCAATATCTTTCTCCATTGTTACATTATCTGATGCACCGTCAAGTAGCGGTGCACCCAAAGCTTCTGTTATCGCGGCTCCTGCAAAATCTGCACCTGGAGCGCCATGAGCACGCAATGCTATACGCAACTTTAAGGTGTTTGCCAATCTTTTCCATTTCTGAAGATCTCCACCACAATAAATATCATTAGAACCGATATCATCCACATTCGTTCCTGTTGAAGTCTCATCTCCAATTGTAGCCATTGCTTCATCTAACTCTTTGATGATACCCATGTAGATTTCTCTTTGTTCATCAAATTTAGGTAATACAATATCCGGATTTGTAGCTTCGGAATATGGTATCATTCCAAATACATCGGTGTACATTTGAAAATATAAACCTTTAATAATTTGCCCCATGGCATACATGTATTGATTCTCAAATTCGCCACCTTCATCTGTCATTTTCATAAAATTATCCAAATCTCCAATGTAACCGGCGAGCCAATCATAAGATGCATCTGTATAACCGCTATGATAGCTATACCCCAGTTCATCATTCCACCAGCTTCCTTTCATTCCAAAACAGAAGTGACCGGCATATCTGTCGGTATGAATCAAATGAGCCCGCCAATATGGATAACGGTCGGGAGCATATAATCTAAACTGAGGTCTTGTAATAAAATATTTAGCACTTACCTCTTCCTGTGTGAAAGAGTCGGGCTTTGTATTTATCTCATTGAATTTGTCGGTGCAGTTCGTTAAAATTGCAGCAACAGCAACAATTATGAATATTTTTAAATAACTTTTCATTTTCATCTTCTTTTAAAATTTAATATTCACGTTAAATCCTATGCTCCGTGGCGTTGGTAAATTGTACGACAAAATACCCTGCCCGTTATTACCCGTACCCAAACTGGCTTCCGGGTCAACATGATCGACTTCTTTGTACAAGAAGAATAAATTTCTGCCAATAAGACCAACGTTAACACCTTTAATAAAACCATCTTTTAGTATTGAGTTTGGTAAATTATAAGAAAGCACAAACTCTCTCAGACGGATATTAGATTGAGAGAATACATATTCAGATGCAATTCCTGAAACTGCTCCCCAATAATCCTGTCCACTTATTGATGTTTCATTTTTAACGTAGGTATCATCATCCTGCTTTACATATCCATCAACAACAATTCCTTCGCGATGTTCGAGACTTTGTACAGAAACTCCCGAACCATCCAAAGCAGCACTTGTTTGAGAATATATTTTTCCACCAAATCTGGCATCGATTAAGAAACGCAAAGAGATATCCTTATAGGTTAAGGTATTGGTCAGTCCACCTATCCAGTCTGGTTGTGAATTTCCTAAGAATACTTTTTCGGTGGAAGCCTGTGGACGCCCGTTTGCATCAACTACCAACTGACCTGCATCGTTTGTACGCCAGGTTGTTCCATAAAGATCGCCATATCCGCCTCCAACTGTTGCCACAACACTAAGGTTACCAGAATTTGTGGTATTCAGCGGATGCTCCTCTAAATCTTCAATTAATTCGTTAAGTGAATTTTTGTTTTGCGAGAAGTTAGCGGAAATCTGCCATGAGAAATTTTCTGTTCTTACAGGAATACCCCCCACCAACATTTCAAAACCTTTATTCGTCATTTCGCCGATATTTTCTCTGAAATAACTATAACCTGTTGATTCAGGAACCGGTACATCATAAATTTGATCTGTTGTTTTAATGTTATAAATCGAAACATCGAAGAACAACCTATTATTCAACATACTACCTTCAAGACCAAACTCCAGTGAAGCAATATTTTCGGGTTTTAATTCCGGATTGAATTTCACATTGGGACGAGACAATTGTGTTAATCCAAGATAACCGTCTGAAGCTACATTATAATATGAGTACAATTGATAAGGAGAAGTATCGTTACCAACATTTGCCCAACTCGCTCTAACTTTTAACAGGTTAAATAATTCTGCATCCCTGTCGAAAAGTTCATTGGCAAGAAACGAACCAGTAACAGACGGGTAGAAATAAGAGCGATTATTTTCGCCTAAGGTTGAAGACCAATCGTTACGTCCGGTAACATCGAGGTAAACAAAATCGCGGAATGACAAAGAAACCTGGCCATACAAAGAATTGATAATTTTCTCTTCCAACGGAGTATATGACGGTCTTTGAACAACTGAATTTGCCACCGTTGCACGTGTTGGTATTTTAAAGTTTTCACCATAAATACTTTGTGCTTCATATGTCCGGTAAGAGTGATTTCCTCCAAGATTTGCTGACAAATTAAAATCAGTACTTAAATCTTTATCAATCATGATAAGGAAATCAGCATTGGTTTCAGTGTTTCTGCTGTTTCCAAAGTTCAATCTTCCACTTTTGTAAAAATGATGTCCGGGCTGATTTACACTTTCATATCTGACAGAAGTAACATCCGTTCCAATTCTTACAAACGCCGAAATCCAATCAGTAAACTCATAAGTTGCTTTGGCAAAGCCAAGGAAACGATCTCTTTTATTTTCGTTTCTGTCATGGTAAAGCATCCAATATGGATTTGCTCCGAGAGAACCAAATGAAATAGAATTTAACGACTCTTCAGGTATTTGATAAACTTTCAAATCATTAATATCAACATTTCTTGGCATTGTAAGTATGGTTGATAAAACTCCTTCCGTACCCTGAGAAATCCTGTTATTTAAAACCTGAGTAAAGTAAGTTGCTTTTGCATCTACTGTAAATTTATCGGTCAAATCTACCACACTCCGAAGATTGAAGTTGTGACTTTTCAAGTCTGAATTCGGAATCATTGAAGTGGTTTTATTATTCGTATATGAAAAACGCATTGAATAATTTTCACCACCCCCATCTAAAGAGATTGTATTAACATACTTCTCTCCAGTCTGGAAGAAATCCTCAAAGTTAGAAGGTTGGGCAACATAAGGTCTTTCTTCTCCGGTATAATAGAGTTGATTGCTACCGTCCAGTTTGGGGCCCCACGAACCGGAAGCGCCTTTAAGGTCTGTAATATTCCCGGGAACATTACCCTGAGTACCTTGTCCGTATTCATTTTGATATTCCGGTAAAATCATTGGATTATCAAACGTGATATTGGAGTTTAATGAAACACCCAATCCTTTATTACGATTACCTTTTTTGGTAGTAATCAGAAGTACACCGTTACCTGCTCTTGAACCATAAAGAGCCGCAGCATTTGGCCCTTTCAATACCGTGATTGATTCAATATCATCAGGGTTAATATCGGTAATACCACCACCGGTTACAGTACTGTTATAAACACTACCACCGCTGTTTACACCACTGTCATCGATAGGTACACCATCAACAACAACCAGAGGTTGGTTATTTCCGGTTATGGAATTATTTCCCCTGATTATTACACGGGAACCTCCACCCGGGCCACCTGTTCCCTGGGTTACAACAACACCTGCCACTTTACCAACCAGTGAGTTGGCAGGGTTATGGTCTTTAACCATGGATATTTCGTCTCCTCCTACTTCAGTAACTGCATATCCCAGGGCTTTTTTATCTTTTGAAAGTCCGAGAGCAGTAACTACAACTTCCTCTAAACCAATTTCTTTTGGTAACAATGTAACATCGATAGTTGAACGCCCCTCAACCAGTTCTTCGATTGTTTGCATTCCTACAAAAGTGAAGACTAACGTGGCACTTTCAGACACCGTAATGGAATAACCACCATCAATGTCGGTTATAGTTCCATTAGCAGTTCCTACTTCCACTACTGTAACACCGGGAATCCCGACGCCATCATTTCCTGTAACCGTTCCGGTTACTGACTGTTGTGCAACTGCATTACCAATTAATGCAAAACACACAGCAAAAATCATCAGAATTTTTCGCATAGATTTTAATTTTCATAGTTAATAATTCAAGTTTAATTTTTCCTATTCATTTCGCTGAACAACTCTTTAAACAGCATTGCTGTTAATCCGAGTAGTCCGGATTGTTCCCAATTTTCAGAAATCACAATTTTTACGTTGGAAGAAATTTTATCAAGGCAAAATTTATTTAATGTGTATTCAACAGGTGCAAGTATAAATTGATTGGCCTGCGATACAACACCTCCCAGTACAATGATTTCAGGATTTAATAATTGAACAGCTACCGACAAGCCCTTCCCCAGTGCCTTCCCCAAATCGTGCAATAATGAAATGGAGAATTCATCTCCTGATTTTGCAGCTTTTATTACATCTTCAGGTTGTAATTGATCAGTTTTGTTTTTAAAATTTAAAGTGAGCTGAGATACAACATTTTCTTCAATTCCTTTTATTGCATTATTAACCAGGACATATGAAGAAGCTATGGTTTCCAGACAACCCCGTTTCCCGCAAATACAAAGTTCACCTTCATCCACAAACTTTGAATGTGAAAGTTCTCCTGCAAAACCTGTTGAACCGTTGTATAATTTTTTGTTTAAAATCATACCCATTCCAATCCCCAGGTTCCAGTTTATGATCACAGCATTCGAATGCCCCCTGGCTTTTCCAAAAATATATTCACCATACGCCTGCATTCGGGCATCGTTATTTACATATACATATTTATCAAACTTACTTTCAAGCCTTTGTTTTACATAAATGTATTCCTTGTTTTTTATAGTATAATTTATTCCGGAAGTCTCGTCAACCAACCCGGGCATAGATAATCCAACAGCGAAGATTCTGTTCTCATCAATTTCGAATTCTTTTATTAAATCCTGAGCATTATCATAAATTTTTTCAACCAGTTGGTTATCATCAATAGAGGTTTCGAAATATCGCATGGCAGTAACAGGCTCATTATGTGAATTGTAAACTATCATTTTTGCTTTGAACCGCAAGAGCTCGCATGCAATAATATAAACCGATTCATTAAGTAATCTGAACATTACCGGCTTTCTGCCGCCACTGGATTTTCCGGTACCACAAGCCTCAACAAATTTTAAATCCGATAATTCGCTTAGTAACGCTAACGCAGTCGGAAGACTTACCCCAATTTTTTTACTTAATACTGATCCTGATAAAGAATCATGTTGATAAAGCAGTTGCAAAATTTTCTTCTTTTGCCTGTACTTTTTTAGTTCGTTTCCGCTAAGCTTAAGTTCTTTAATATCTTCAGAAAAAATCATTCAATTTTATTCTAAATAAAAATATCGATGCAATTTACAGCTATTTTTTTATTAACTCCAACTATTTATTAAATTTTTTTATAAAGTATTGCACATTGAGTAAATATTATAGCAACACTGAAAAGTCTTTTATTCACGTGAAGCTAAATTTTCATCCGATTTAAAACAACTATACTTTCCGGTTTTCCTGAAAGCTTTCTTTTTAGTAAACTTGTAATTTTAATAAAAAACGGAAACAACTTTTTAAAGCTTATCCTGCTAATAGCTCAAATAAATGCAGGAAACAGTAATATTGTAATAAATCAAAAAATCATAATTATGAATCTAAGATCACTAAACTCAATAACTCTGATTCTTTTGGGTTTGATATTATTTTCCTGCGAAACTTCTGAAAAGGAGAAACAGCAAAAACCCAATATTCTTTTTATCATGAGCGACGACCATGCGTATCAGGCAGTTAGTGCTTATGGACATGGATTGAACAAAACACCAAACATCGACCGTTTGGCTGAGGAAGGTGCCGTTTTTACCAGGGCAACAGTTACCAATTCTATTTGTGCACCAAGTCGCGCTGTATTGCTTACGGGGAAGCATAGTTTTATAAATGGGAAAGTAGACAATGTTCAGCCCTTTAACTGGGACCAGGACAATTTTCCAAAATTAATGCAGGCAAACGGTTACCAAACCGCAATGATCGGAAAGATCCATCTTGACGGACTTCCTCAGGGATTTGATTTTTCAATGGTACTTCCGGGTCAGGGACACTATTATAATCCGGATTTTTTAATAAACGGAGAACGAAAAAGATTTGAAGGTTACTGTACAGAAATCATTACGGAAACCATGCTTGACTGGTTAAAAAATAAAAGAGATCCAAATAAACCTTTCTGTGCATTGTACCATCAAAAAGCACCCCATAGGAACTGGAAGCCTGCACCAAAATATTTAACGCTTTACGATGATGTTACATTTGATCCTCCGGCAAACTATTTTGATGACTATGAAGGAATGGGAACTGCCGCAAAGGAACAGGAAATGCAGATTGATGGCCATGCGCGTTGGGGGCACGATTTTAAAATGCTTGTAGATCCTGACGGAAATCCAACTGGTTTTGAAAACGAATTAAAACGTTTCAATGAAAAACAAAAAGAAGACTGGCTGGCTGCCTACACCCCAAAGAATGAAGCAATGAAAGCTGCCAAACTTGAAGGAAAAGAACTGGGATTGTGGAAATTCAACCGTTACATTAAAGATTATTTACGTACTATTAAATCTGTTGACGATGGTGTTGGTGAAGTACTTGATTATTTAGATGAGGCAGGTCTTGCGGAAAACACAATTGTAGTTTATACTTCAGACCAGGGATTCTATCTTGGAGAACATGGCTGGTTCGACAAACGTTTTATGTATGAAGAATCATTCCGGACACCTTTGTTGATGCGTTATCCAAAAGAAATTGAGGCTGGCACAAAAATCGATAAATTGGTTCAAAACCTCGACTTTGCTCCTACTTTCCTTGATTATGCAGGAATTGAGATTCCGGAAGAAATGCAGGGAGAATCTTTCCGTGAACTGGTAGGTGGAAAAACCGAAGAATGGCGTGATGCCGTTTATTATACCTACTACGAGTACCCATCGGTACATATGGTAAAACGTCACTACGGTGTGGCAACCGAACGTTACAAATTGATGCATTTTTACTACGATATTGATGAATGGGAAATGTATGATTTGGAAACAGACCCATCTGAGATGCAAAACGTTTATGGCAATCCTGAATATGCGGAGATTCAAAAAGAACTACATTCAAGATTAGAAGAATTAAGGGAGTACTACGGAGATAGCGACGAAAATAACGAGAAATTTAAAAAAGCATATCTCAACCATCAGGAAAAGAGAAGGAAAGAACAGGAAGCACGTCAGGCTGCTCAAAAAAATAACTAGAAGAATTAATAATATCATACGATATAAATAAAATTTAAAAGAATATTCGCTTTACATTTCGCTTCTAATGACAGATTTTTATGAAAGACCATGAATCCGTCAACTTACGGCCAGGGTGACGTTCTTAACTGGCTTCTGCACAGTTTATTTTGTCGGCATGCTGTCCGCCAGCTGGCGGATTCAGCATCTCTGTCATTTCCTCATTATGCCCAAAAAATTTGTGGTGAGCCCTCTGATTGACAAACAATTGCGGATATAGGGTAAAAGAATAGAGGTTTGTAGAAATACTGCAAACCCTTATTCTTTTACTATTAAATTGCCATTCCAACTACCCGATTCAATTTTATGTAGTACTTTTTAGCGCTGAATGCAGTGAACTCGCTTAGTGGTTTTGAACCGCTTAGCGCATACCAAAAACAATCTGTCATTGGAAGCAAAGCGAGGAATCTTTCTTTATTCAACTTAATTCAATACATTATTTTTTATTTTTGGAAACAAATAAACGACTGAACCATGCAAAAACTTTTCATTTTTATAATTCTACTATTCGTTCTTTTTTCCTGTTCAAAAACAAATGAAAACCAACAACCTAACATAATCATCATTTTAACCGACGACCAGGGCTGGGGCGATTTAAGTATAAATGGAAATACTAACATTTCAACTCCAAACATCGATAAACTGGCAGAAAACGGAGTTACTTTTGACAGGTTTTATGTTTGCCCGGTTTGCTCTCCTACACGCGCCGAATTATTAACAGGCAGATATCATGTTCGTTCGGGTGTGTGGGAAACAGGTGCCGGTGGCGAAAGAATGGATTTAGACGAAACCACCATTGCAGAAGTATTTAAAGAAGCGGGCTACGCTACTGCAGCTTACGGCAAATGGCATAACGGAATGCAAGCACCTTATCATCCTAATTCAAGGGGATTTGATGACTATTATGGTTTTTGCTCAGGTCACTGGGGAAATTATTACAGTCCGATGTTAGAACACAATGGCGAGATTGTTCAGGGAAAGGGATTTATCATCGATGACCTTACCAACCATGGAATCGAGTTTATTAAAAAGAATAAAGACAATCCCTTTTTCCTTTATTTACCATACAACACACCACACAGTCCAATGCAGGTGCCGGATGAATGGTGGGATAACTTCAAGGACAAAAATCTAGAGATGTACAATCGTGAACCTGAAAAAGAAGACACACTTTTTACAAAAGCAGCACTTGCCATGTGCGAGAATATCGACTGGAATGTGGGCCGGATTGTAAAACAGGTTGAAGAATCCGGACTGCTTGAGAATACGATTATAATGTATCTATCTGACAATGGGCCAAACGGTATCCGATGGAACGGTGGTATGAAAGGCAAAAAGGGCTCCACCGATGAAGGTGGTGTTCGTTCTCCATTGTTTGTGCAATGGCAAGGTACCTTGGGAAAAGGGAAAGTAGTTAATGAAATTGCTGCAGGAATAGACTTTTTACCAACGCTCGCAGAAATTGCAGGTATAGAAATTAATTCTGAGAAACCTTTGGACGGTAAAAGTTTAACACCACTTTTGTTTGAAGACAGTCCGCAATGGGCAGACCGTTCAATATACAGTCATTGGCATGGAAGAGTGAGTGCACGAAACCAAAAATTCAGACTGGATAATAAAAACCAGCTATTTGACATGGAAAACGACCCGGGACAATTTATCAATGTAGCTGAGGAATTTCCCGATGTTTACAAAAAGATGGTGGCCGAAAAAGAAAAATGGGAACAAGAAGTACTTTCAGAACTTGAATTTGGAAAACTTCAGCCTTTTACCGTTGGTGCACCAGATTTTGATTTTACTCAATTACCGGCAAGAGATGGTATTGCTCACGGAAATATTATACGTTCAAACCGTTGGCCAAATTCTTCGTATTATTTAAACTGGATTAGTACTAAGGATAGCATTACCTGGAATGTGGAAGTTTTAACAGAGGGAACATATGAAGTTGAACTTTATTATACATGCGCAGAGAAAAATATAGGTTCTGAAATAGAATTAAAATTTAAAAACGAAAGGTTGCAATATAAAATTTTGGAAGCCTTTGACCCACCGCTTTTGGATGATGACGATATTTATCCCAGAGGAGAAGGTTATGTAAAACCATTCAAAAAAGTAAAAATGGGAAATTTGAAACTCTCAAAAGACACAGGGACCTTGACCTTAAAAGCAAATACTATTCCCGGAACACAGGTGATGGATTTTAGATTGTTAATGTTAAAAAGAATCTGATTTTGAAAGTAACTTCTTGCAACACTACTTAAAAATGTTTCTTTTTGGTTTAAACCAATTTTTATAACTTGCCATACCATTAAATACAAAACCCATGAAGATAAAATTGATCCTTACAGTTTTTCTTTCAGTGATTCTAGCTTCTAATAACATAGTTGCAAAAGAAAATATTAAATCGCCAAATAATTCTGCTCAACGGGATACAACTATTATATATCTGAATGAATTCGGGTTAAGAAATACCAAAAGAAAAGATTGTAATAAGTTTATAAACGAGGCCATTAGTACCATAGAAAAAGGCAAACCTACAAAATTGGTTTTTACACGCGGTACTTACCATTTTTACCCCCAGGAAAGTAATAAAAGAAACTATTTCGAATCGAATACCACCGACATAAATCCAAGAAACTGTGCATTTCTTTTTGAAGAGATGAGTAATGTTGTGATTGAAGGAAATGGAAGTAATCTTATTTTTCATGAACAGATGCAACCCTTCACTTTCGACAAATGTCAGAACATTGTTCTCAAAAATGTAAATATCGATTGGGAACAACCTTTAATAGCACAGGCCCAGATACTGGAAGTTCAGGATAAAAAAATCAGGGTAAACATTAACTTAAAAGAATCTCCTTTTAGAATTGATGAAGGTAAAATATTGTTCGGAACATCAAAGCAAAATGTCAGGCCATGGAGCCGTACAATGGAATTTGACCGCGAAGGAAGATATATTGTACCCCAAACCGGCGATGCAGGATGCCTTGGAAAGGGATGGGAAAAATATCTGGCGGAAAATATTATTCCCGGAATGGTTGAAATTCATTTGCCGCTTACCAGAAAACCTGCAGTTGGAAACTATCTCATTATGCGACATGCAGAAAGGCTTCATTCAGGAATATTTATTCAGGGCTCAAGAAATATTCGAATCGAAAATGTAAATCTTTATCATGCCACCGGTCTGGGAATACTGGCCCAGTTTAGCCAGGATTTAACTTTCAACGGATACCGCGCAATACCAAATCCCAACAAAAACAGGTACTTTGGCGGTGGTGATGACGGAATTCAGATTTCGAACTGTAAGGGACAAATTACAGTAAAAAACTGTGAGTTTGCAGGATTAATGGACGATCCGATAAATGTACATGGAACCAGTGTTCAGATAATTGAAAAACTTTCTGACAAACACCTGAAATGTAAGTTTATGCACCCTCAAAGTACAGGATTAAACTGGGGGCATCCGGGCGATAAAATCAGCTTTATAGAAAACTCTGTAATGAAATCCATCGGAACCGGAACCGTTGGACTTTTCAGATTACTTGACAATGAAACCTTTATGTTGATATTAAAAGAATCTGTTCCTGAAGAACTTGAGGTTGGAGATGCGCTTGAAAATTTAACATGGTCACCGGATTTGCTTGTAAGTGACTCACATTTTAAAAATTGCCGGGCACGTGGACTGTTGGTTTCCACTCCAGGAAAGGTAGTTATTCAGAATAATATTTTTGAATCGAGTGGCAGTGCCATTTTAATTGCAGGAGATGCAAACAAATGGTTTGAATCCGGAGCAGTTACTGATGTTCTGATAAAAAATAATGTTTTTACCGATTTGTGTAATACCAGTCCCTACCAGTTTTGTGAAGGAATAATTTCTATTTATCCCGAAATACCGGTATTAAACAAAGAGACTCCTCAATTTCATCAAAACATCAGGATTGAAAATAACGAATTTAATCCTTTTGATTATCCGGTACTTTTTGCCAGGTCGGTAAACGGAATCGTATTCAACAATAACAAAATTACCCGAAGTACAAGATTTGAACCCTACCATAAAAGAAAATATACCTTTACATACGAGGCTTGCAAAAACATCGATATTTCTGGGAACACTTTTAACGGCGATATTTTAGGTAAGAATATCTATTTAAAATGGACCAGTACGAATGAGTTAAAATCCGATGAAAATCAAAATTTAGAAATTAAATCGATGAAATAAAGTTCTATTGTTCTTCATAATCTTCTGCCAGAGTTAAACGAACTTCAAATCTGGGACGGCTTCCAATATTCAATACTTCGTTTTCGTTGTAACCTTTAATTCTTATATTGGTGGAATCGCCACGGGCTTCGATAAATCGATTTAATAAGTACATTCTCATCGACTCTCTTTCCTGAACCATTTGTTTTACTTCTTCAGAAGGGGCCAGCAAAACTTCGTAATCCTGCACCAGTAAAGAGTCTTTTCCAGTTTCATTCTTTAAAAAATCCAGATATTCCTTACTTCTGAAATTGGTTCTTCTTCCCGACTTCTGATAATATTGTTCAAGCACAATCTGGCTGGCAGCATCATATTCTTCAAGCTTTTTGTCGTTTAAATAACACAATTCGATTAAAAATTCTGGTTTTTCCTGTTCAAGTTGAAAAAGTAAGTCGAGACTTTTAATGTGCTTATTAGTTAAGGTAGTATCGGCATAATCAAAGGCTATTTCTTCCAAATCTTCAGGATTTGCATTAATCATATTTCCCATTGCTTTAAATGGTGATGCAACAATTTTAAATATAAATCCCTTAAAAGTATCCCAAACTATTTTCCCCACTTTTACTTCAGGATCTGACAAATCACCGTTAACCGGAATATCCAGTACAATATCACCATTTACATCTTTTAAAATAAAAAGTGCCAGCTTTATTGGGATATCGTATAAACCTCCTGTTTTCCTTCCCATCTCAACATTTCTGATGATTAATTCATTTTCACTGTTGAGCTGTCTGTTAATGATAGTGGTTTTACTTACATAGTACATATCCCCAAAAAGAATCGGAAGTCCAACATAGTGTTTGGAATAAATATTAACATCGGGTAATTGAAAATCTGTTAATACATAATTCAGCTCAATTTTACTGAATGGATCAGACGGATTTAAGCCAAGTTGAGCTTCAAGCGTACCCCTTTTGTTAAGCTTCATGTTGGCATTTAAGTTTACCCAATTATCGTTTAACGAAATGGTATCCATATTTACCTTAATTTCTGAAAGCTCATAATTAAAATCTTCATTCATGGTTTGGTCACTAAAATCCATCAAACCATTTGAAATAATAAAGTGATTCAGCACAACATTCCCATTAATTTCCTCATCTGCATTCTGCTGAACATAATCTTGTTCCAAATCATCTTCGTTTCCGGAAACCAGCATCTTTTCAAAATTGAACATGGAGTCTTCAAGTGCCAGATAAATATAGGGTTCAGAAATCGATACTGAATCAATATTGATTTGATTAAGAATTGGATATGATTTTTTGAATACAACACGAATTTTTTCCCCTTCAAGAACTTCATTTTCCATTTTATCAAAGGCTTCAAGCTTATCTAATTCCAACTCTCCATTAAACGAAAATTGATTAATGTCAGAAACCAGGCCGTTAAAATTAACAAAAGCCGAGACTGTTCCATTCAAATCAGATAACTCAATATTCTGCTGTATATAAGGAAGAAAAGCTTTGGTTTCCAGTTGGTCTATTTGAACATAGCCTGAGTATTCTCCAAGGTCTGCATTATAATTGAATGAACTTGCAAAATCTCCACCATCCGCCAGTTTAAACTCTACATCAGCTTTACTGCTATCGCGTTTGCTCCACACTATCTGAGGAATTGCAAAGGATACTTGCTCAAGTTTTATGGTATTATCCACCTTCAAATCAGTGTAATGCAAATCACCATTCTTCAATTCCAGGTTATGTAAGTTTAACTTATAAGATTTCGACTCCTTTTTCTCTTTATTCTCAGTTTCGGATTCTGAACTTTCAAAAAAAGTCAACAGATCATCGAAATTAAAAATGGTGTCGTTTTGAAAAATATTGGCATTTGAATTCACCATCTTAAGTTCTTGCACATAGATTTCGTTCTTTAACAAACGTAATGGTTTCATATTAACCATAAAAGAATCGAAGGAAAGAAACAAATCGGAACCATTTTTTTCGAAATATTTAAAGCCCTGAACTTTTAGGGTTGAAGTAAAATAATTGTATTTGATTTTTTCAATATTGATGGTTCTTCCGGCCAGTTCTTTTCCATTTTTATTGATATAATTTTTTATTAAGGAAGGTGCCAAAATCATGGCACCTGATATTATAATTGCCATAATACCCAGCACGTACAACAACATTTTCTTTCTTTGAATTAAACTGGTTTTTTGGGAAGATTCCTGTTCATTCATTTTATCAATTTTCTAATCGTAAATACATTTTGAAGTTAATTCTAAATCTCTCAATAAAACAAGATTAATTATGTCAAAGTTCAATACATTTATCAAAAAAAACTTCCTCATTTAAAACAAGTTAAATGAGGAAGTTTAAAATTAATTTTATCTAATATGTATGCTCTGTTCTAAGCAGTTTTTTTATTCTTAACAAGAAGGTAAAGAATTATAAATGCAACTACCAAAATCATGGGTAAAACAGACATTCCTTTTATTGTTTCAACCGGTCCTGCATCCTGAATTGATTTCCCCATAATCGGCAGAACCATGGCTGTTGCAACAAATCCTGCACCTCCAAGAATCGACATACCCAATGCACCGCTTTTTGGCACATACTCCGAAGTTACCCCAATCATAGTCGGCCAGAAATAACAAACACCTACTGCAAAAACAGCAGCCGAAACAACGGTCATAATTGCTCCCGTTGAAATGCTGAGTAACCATAATCCAGCTACTGAGAATACGGCTGATCCTATCAAAACTCCGGAAGGATTAAGGCGATGAACCAAACCACCGGCAAAGAAACGTCCTACTGCCATTAGCCCGGTTACTACAGCTAAAATAATCATCGGGTGTATTCCTCTGTCATCCAATAGTTTTTCAATCCATGTGGTAGTGCCCAATTCTGTAGATGCCGTTAACAACATACATCCAAAAATGAACGGGAATAACAAAGTAATTTTGTTTACCAGTCTGCCTTCAATAATTATAGCAACTGCAATTACCGCAATAATTATAAGCGGTGTTGTATAATTGGCGGTTACCGCACTTGAAATTGCAGTACTATTGGCCACTAAAATCATAAAAATTACGGTAAGTGTAATGGTAACAGGTGCTCCTACATTACGCATCATTTCTTTATATGATACTCCTGTTGTTACACGTTCTGTTTCCGGAATTTTCTGGCCAAAGAAAAGGTATCCGTATATGGCTAAAGGAATAAACAATACACCTACCAGAACCTGCCATGAAAGATTCAAAGAATCCATTATTATGGTGGCCAACAAACTTCCGACCACGATTCCTCCGGGGAACCAAACATGGAAACGATTCAACATTTTTGTTCTTTTATCAGGGAACAGAGCAGTTACCAATGGGTTACAGGCAGCCTCAACGCTACCGTTGCCCAATCCAAGAAATACATTGGCAATAAATAACGAGGTATAATCTTTTGCAATCAATAAAAGAACAATTCCTATTAAATGCATTGCAAAAGCTGCCCAGATGATAGATTTCGTTTTAACAATGTCGATAAAATAACCACCGGCAAACATAGCCACCGCAAAGCCCCAAAAAGCCGGTGCCATAGCTCGTCCGACATCTTCACTTGCCAAACCGTAATCGTCAATAAAAACACCTGTAATTTTTGCCCTGATTGCAAATGTAATTGCAGTAACAAGCAGCGCCAGACTGGAGGCAACAAATAGTCTTTTTCGATTTACACTTTCCGTCATTTTCGTTTAATTTTAGGTTGATAAAAAATTTATTTAGTTGTTTTAATTTGTACCTGCCAAATATTTAATCGCCTGTGTTACCAATTTTCTGTATTCCCCCGATTCATAAGTCCGGTAATCGTGACCAGGCTGCAAATAAACAATTTGCGAATTTTTGTATTTGTGTTGCCAGGCTACATATTCCATACTTTTTGGATGAGTAGTTCTGAGCAAAGGGATAACATCTTCTGAAATGCGCACATTACCATAAATTTCGTCAAAAAAACGAGGCTCCTTAAGTCCAACTGTAACTGCCGTATACTTTTCTACCCGCGTATAAACCCAAACATCATGTTCGTAATTTGAATGCTCTTCTTCAGGAATGTTTCTCCCTGCTTCAACGTATTTGCCGCCAATAATTTTTTCAAACTCAGGCCATTTTTGGTACGAGGCTATGGCGTGATGTAAAAATAACAGAGGTTTACCTTGCCCGGTTAAACGCATGTACGCATCTTTTTCCAAAGCGGAAATGCTCTTCCACATATCGTAAAAAACCACAACATCAAAATCTTTTGCCAAATCTTTTACCAGTTTATTATTGGCTTTTGGTTGTTGATAATGCTCATATTCTATACCCGGCAGCGCATCAAACATTTCAAAAAACTGAATAGTATCATACGAATGACCACCCGTAACTAGCATTATTTTAACAGGTTGCGCAGCAAGTATAAAAACTGAAAGAATAAAAAAAGTCAAAAGACAAATTCGCTTCATAGGCTTAGCAGATAATTTCAGCATTAAAAATAGCAAATTCATTCAAACACCAATTCTTTTTTCTTAATTAAACTGTTTGAAAAATTGTGTCAATCCAGGCAATTATAATATTCTTAAGTTTAAAATCGAATAAAAGATAAATTTGACTATTATTGTCTCGTTAACTTTAAATTGAAGATAGCTTAATAAATTTCATTAATTTTACATTTGAATTGATTTGGAATCAATTAAATAAGTCAATTCGATAAATATATTGCCATGAAAAATAGTATCCTGAACAGAATAATATTACTTCTTTTTCTTATTGTAACTTTCTCAGCTTGTGACACTAACAACACCGGGGGTGATCCGGAACCTGTTAATGAATACCTTGTTAGTTACGAAAAACATAAATCCTATAGTGCCACTGAAATACAGTCCATTATAGATTCGTATAAACTTTTATTCCCTTCACTTCAAAGTATTGTTGATGAAGTTCAATTCGGAATAGAAGTGTTTATAATTAACTATGCAACTACCTTTAAAGGTGAAGAAATTATTGCTTCAGGCCTGATATCTGTGCCGAGTGTGGAAGGGAGTTACCCTGTTATAAGTTTCCAGAATGGAACAAATACAAAACACAGCGATGCTCCAACAGCAAAACCGGATGACCAGTTGTACATGATGCTGGAATTCCTTGCATCAACAGGTTTTGTTATCGCGGCGCCTGATTACCTTGGATTTGGAGCATCCAGCAATATGTTCCATCCGTATCTTGAAAAAGAATCAACAATAAGCTCACTTGTTGATATGCTAAGGGCAACCAAAGAGTTTTTGGCAAACTATAATGACGCAAAGTCAAATAAAGACTTATATATTATGGGTTATTCGCAAGGTGGATGGTCAACTTTACAATTACAAAAAGCCATCGAGCAAAAATACAATTCAGAATTTAATCTGAAAGCAAGTTCATGTGGAGCAGGACCTTACGATTTGAGATTTGTAAACGACTATATACTTTCTCAGGAGACTTACCCAATGCCATATTATGTTGGTTATATTTTTAACAGTTACATTAAAACGGGAGATATAACAAACCAAGCTTCTGATTTATTCCAATCGCCCTATGATGAAAGAATAATGACTTTATTTGACGGACTGCATTCCGGACCTGAGATAAATGCACAACTTACAAGAACAATGGCGGATTTGTTTACACCTGACTATTTAAGTAATTCTTCAAGCGATGAAAAGTTTTCTTCGATAATAACAAGCCTTGACAAGAACAGTATTTCTGCATGGAAAACAAATATTCCAATGTTTTTATCTCATGGTGGTGCAGACAGTTATGTACCTGTTCAACTTTCCGATAATTTGTATAAGGACTTTTTAGCAGCAGGAGTTGATGAATCAAATATAACCTACCTGCGAATTGAGGATGGTGATCATGGCACTACTGTAATTCCGTCGATGGCTGCCACCTTTAATTGGTTTATCAATATAAAAAAATCAAATTAGATTTTTTCCCTGATATTATATATTTCCATTTCGCCAGATTGTGAATCTAACAATTTTACTTTCTTATAAAATCAATTTTTATAGTTTTGTCATTTTTATAAAAAGTTTATTATGAAAACCAGAATTATATTATTGTTTTTCGCAATCGCATTGGGAGCTACTGCTCAAAACAAAGAACA
Source organism: uncultured Prolixibacteraceae bacterium (assembly GCA_913063265.1). GTDB lineage: Bacteria > Bacteroidota > Bacteroidia > Bacteroidales > Prolixibacteraceae > Draconibacterium. Next base: position 25,822 of record CAJXZG010000006.1, read on the forward strand.
TGCTTTTGAGGTAAATAAAAGATTAGGCAGGGGCATTAATTTTGGAAATATGTTTGAAGCCGAATCTGAAAACGCTTGGGGAAATCCCTGGGAACCGGAATATAGTGGTATTGTATCAGAATTAGGTTTTAATCACATCAGGTTGCCAATAAGATGGGAACCATCGGCCCGCAGCAGTTCTGTGGCACCATATACCATCAACCCAACTTTTTTAAAAAGAATAAAACAAGTAGTTGATTCAGCACTGGCAAATGGTCTTCAAATAATTATCAACATGCACCATCATGAAGCATTGTACGATAATCCCGATGGACAAAAAGCCAGGTTTCTTGCTCAATGGGAGCAAATCTCGGAATACTTTAAAGATTATCCTGATTCATTATTGTTCGAGGTAATGAACGAACCCCATGGTAATTTGAATCCGGCAAAATGGAACGAGCTGTTTTCCGATGCTTTAACAACTATCAGAGAAACAAATCCAACAAGAGTGGTTTTAATGGGAACTGCCGAATACGGAGGTTTGGGAGGCTTGTCAAAGCTTGAGCTACCTGAAGATGACAACATTATTGTGACGGTACACTATTATAATCCCTTTCATTTTACACACCAGGGAGCCAGTTGGGTTGGCGATGGCAAAGAAGCAGATGCATGGTTAGGAACTACCTGGAATGATTCAGAAACCGAAAGACAGGTAATCAGACAGGATTTTGCCGCTCTGAAAGCGTTTGAAAATAAACACAATGTCCCGGTGCATATTGGTGAATTTGGAGCATACAGTAAAGCGGATATTAAATCCAGGGCAAAATGGACAACTTTTATTGCACGACATTTGGAAACATTGAACTGGAGTTGGGCCTACTGGGAATTTAGTGCCGGATTTGGTATTTACGACAAAAACAGAAAGACGTACAACCGTGAACTGGTTGATGCACTCTTGCACAATGAAATGCCTGAGCCTGCAAAATATGTTGGAGTTCCGCTTTATACTTCAGACTTTAAGTTTAACAATAACGGGTGGAATTTTACCAGGCACCAGGGAAGTGCTTCCTTTTCTCGTCAGGATGGTGCTTTAAAAGTGGACATCACCGATGGCAGTACCGAAAACTGGCATTTACAGCTGGTTCGTAACAATTTTAGAATTGAAGAAGGCAAAGAATACAGGCTTTCTTTTAAAGCAAAAGGAGCCGCAAACAGAAATGCTACCGTTTATATGGGTATGACTTCTTCGCCCTGGTCTGCTTACAGCGGATATGTAGGATTTGCAGTTGCCGATACTTTTTCTACTTACACCATTGTTTTTAAATCTGCCGTGACAGATAGTAAAGCAAGAATAGTTTTTGATATTGGCAATTCAAATGAAGATTTTTATGTGACCGATATTAAATTTGAAGAAATTTACATTCAATGGCCAACAAATGTGGAATCCTTTTCTGGTTATGAAACTTCGATTTATCCTAATCCTGCTTCTGATGTTATAACAATCAACAACCTGGATAATTTTCAATCTTTTGCCATTATTAATATGCAGGGAGCATTAATTAAATCGAAAAGTTTATATCAGAATTTAAATCAAATAGAAATAAACGATTTACCTCCGGGTTTGTACATTGTAAAACTCAAAGGAGAGAACAAAACGATATCACATAAGATAATTAAGAAATAAATGATAAAAAAAATGCCTGAGTTCTGACTCAGGCATTTTTTTGTTAATCATTGATGATTTATTTCTGCTTATAAACTTTTACATAATCAATATAATATTTCTGAGGAAGAATCGACTTATCAAGACCTTCACTGCCTCCCCATGAACCTCCAATTGCAAGATTGATGAGTAAATAATGTGGTTTATCAAAAGGCCATACATCATTTCCTGTTCCTTCGTTTTCAAAAGAAAAATAGATTTCATCATTCAGGTAAAAGTCCATATGATCTTCAAACCATTCAACCGCATATACATTGAAGTTTTCATAAGGTTTCTCAATGGTAATCTTATTTCCTTTATTTGTCCCAATGGAATGATTGTACGCTTTTGTGTGAACATTGGCATGAATTACATCGGGGTCGTAACCTACGTTTTCCATAATATCGATTTCGCCGCAGTCGGGCCAGCGTGTTCCTTCTTTGTGTGCATCGCCCAACATCCAGATTGCAGGCCAGGTACCCAGTCCGGTCGGTAGTTTTGCCTTTACTTCAATCCGTCCATATAACATACCTTTTTTACCATAGGTATTTAAACTTGCCGAGGTAATTTCGTTGCCTTCATAATTGTCTTTTCTTGCTTCAATTACCAGGTTGCCGTTTTCAACACGTGCATTTTCCAATCTTTCTTTTGTATAATACTGGGCTTCTTTATTTCGAATAAATCCTTCTTCATATCCCCAGATTTCAGGATTTGGCAAACCATCCTCATCAAAATTATCTTCCCAAACCAATTCCCACTCTGGTTCGGCAGATTTAGTAACATTTTCAGTATTTGATTTTTTTGCATTATTACAGGACAGTGTCATCAATACGACAGATAAAAACAGAATTAGTTTCATGATTTAGATTTTATAATTTCATGTAAAGATAAAAAGCTTTAAGTGATTTTTAAATCTCGGATAAAAAAAAGCAAAGCAAACAATATGTGAAAGGAGAATGTTACATTCGCAACAAATCGTTGATAATGACAATAAAAGTTCATCCTAACGCCAGAGCACTTATTTTTGATTTAGACGGCACCTTATCCGATTCATTACCGGTACATCTTGAAACCTGGAATCAAATAGGTAAAAAATTTGGATTTCATTTCGATCCAAAAATTTTGTTGGAGATGACAGGCCGCCCGACTATTGAGTTTGCTGAACGGATTGTTGAACAATATGGCCTTGCGGAAAAACCTGAAAACCTGGTAAGGATGAAACAGGAATCATTTTGGAAATCTTCGCATTTGTTAAAACCGATAGAAGAAGTTGTATCGATTGTAAAATCGAGTTTTGGAAAAATGCCAATGACCCTTGGAACAGGTGCAAGCCGAACAAGTGCAGAAGTACAACTAAAAGCTTTGGGATTATCAGAATATTTTGATGGAATTGTTTCTGCCAATGAAGTTACACGGCATAAACCTCATCCGGAAACTTTTTTGGAATGTGCGAAACTTATGGGTGTAGAGCCAAAATATTGCCAGGTTTTTGAAGACGGAATTTTGGGGATAGAAGCAGGCCAAAAAGCAGGAATGATTGTGACAGATGTCCGCCCTTTTATCAAATATGGCGAGTGGGCAATTGTCAAGAGTTAGGCAGGTTACTGGATGCTGGTTACTGGTTGTTAGTTGCTAGTTATTGGTTGTTGGTTGTTGGTTATTTTACAACATTTTATATTCATTAGATATTGTCAAAGCGTTAAAAAATCTGTTTCATGGGACACTTTCTGGTTGCATTTAAAACTGTGCTTCCTCTTTTTCTTGTGATTGTTTCGGGAGCAGTTTTTTCCCGAACAAAAGTTTGTACCTCGGAATGGACGGATGTTCTGAATAAATATGCTTTATACATTGGATTTCCGGCACTTGTAATTGCATCTATGTTTGAGCTTGAGATTGGAAAAGAATCTTATGCTGAACTGATAATTTATACTTCAGTTTATATTGTGTTTTGTATGGTTCTGGCTTTTCCGATAGCCAAAATTTTCCGGCTCTCAAAAAATATGTTGCGTTCGCTGTTTTTAATTTTACCTTTTGGAAACTTTGCTTACCTGGGAATTCCGGTTTTGGAGAATGCCTATGGAAAAGAGATATTGCCTGCCGCTGCAATTATTTCTGCCATTTATCTTTTTTGGTTACTTACACTGGGAATAATCCTGATTGAAATTTATGGCGAAGAACAAATCCATCCAAAAAAACTGGCACTAAACCTTGTTCAAAATCCACTGCTGCTTTCGGTTATTGCCGGGCTGCTTATTGTATTTCTCAGAATTGAATTGCCTGAGTTTGCAGTTAAAACCATTCAGCTATTTGCAGGTTCGGTAACTGCTGTTGTACTTTTCTCCCTGGGCATTTTTTTGGGTAAACAAAAAACTGGTAAACTAAAAGAATGGTATGGAGTTTTTATTTTGGTTGGCTTAACCATGTTGATTTTACCCTTTATTTTTTACCAGGTGTTGTTACAGACGGACATCCCTACCCGCTTATTAAAAGCTTCTGTAATCGATGCTTCGATGCCACTGGGATTAACCCCCTATGTTCTTTCTGAAATGTATAAGCTAAAAACCACACTGGTAGCACGAATTGTTGTTTTTGGAACAATAATTTCAGTAGTTGTTATTCCTTTTTGGATGGTAATTTTGGGGTAAAGAACATATTTTAATCAAAAAAACTTTTGTAAAAATAGTTTTAGGGAAAGGTTAAAAATTTAAAATCACTTAAAACCTTTCCCTTTATTATAAAATGATGAATTTATATTAGAAACCTATTCCTTTTTATAAATTGCTTTACCGTAATAAACTCCCTTACCAATTCTTACCCGGTAAAAATACATTGCACTTACTATTTTATCCGGTATAAACTCTGCATTATAAGCAGTACCACCTATTATTATCTGGTCAAATAAAGTTTCTATATAGCGACCAGTCATATCATAGATATCAATTTTCGCTTCAACAGTTTCCGGTGAACTAAATTCAAACCTCAAATGATGATTAAAAGGATTTGGATAAACTTTCAGGTCTGCATATTTAAGGTCTCGTTCAATAGAAGTTACAATTTCAGCAGATTTATCCTTATCTTTTGCTGAATGGATTACAATTGAACCACCACTGATTGTTGTTGCAGGATCTGCATTCTCATCATCATTCGAATCGATACAGTTATTATCATAAACAACTTTATTGCTATTGTCCTTATCCCAGATTTTTATTCGGAATTTATCCAAACCGTCTCCTTTTATTTCACCGTCTATCGCTGATACAAGGAAACCATAATTACCGATTCCGTTAATAGTTCCGGTACCTGTGTAATTAGCCTTGAAATTTGCAATTACCAGGCGCATGTCATCATATGCCGAACTATGGAAGTTGATATCACCGGCTTTAAACTGGAATTCGGTGTTGCCATCCGGAACTGTTGATCCTTTTTTGTATTTGGCCACCAATCCAAAACTGGCTTTGCCCGTTACACCCTCACCTTCCGCATTTTTAAAGCCACACTCAGGAGACCAGAACCAACCACCACCGGTTACAAATCCACCATCGGGATCATATACAACTACATACTTGTATTCATATACATCAATTTCGCCACAGGGATCTGTTACTGTAACAGTAACTGTATAAACTCCCGGTTCTGAATATGTATGGGTGGCAATTAGTGAACCTGTTGAAGTGGAATAATTGTCTTCAAGTAAATCATCCCATTGAACATTTACTTCTGTTGCATTATCATCGGTAAATGAAATATTCAACGAAGTTTCCGTACCGAGTTGCATTGGCTCAATTGTATTTGGCAGAACCTCATTAATTAAAGGTACAGCATTAAGCAGATTAACATTGAACGTGCAGTTAACACTGTTCCCGTTTCCATCGTCAGCAGTGAGCGTAACGGCAACAATCTGAGCACCATGGTATGCGGTACCGGAAGCCGGACTCTGGGTTACAGTTACACCGCAGTTATCCGTGGCTGCACCGACAGTAAAGTCGGGTATCGTTGCACCACAGGTTCCATCGAGCACAATAGTCTGGTCAGACGGGCAAGAAAGCACCGGCGGAATATTATCCACGACTGTTACAGTTGCCTCACATGTAGATACATTTCCATTTACATCAGATACAGATAGGATTACTATATTTGTTCCAATATGGGTACAGTTAAAATCAGTCTGGCTTAGTCCAAGTGAAACAATTCCGCAGGCATCACTGGAACCGGCATCAATATCAGTTGCAGTAATCGAAGCCGCACCGTTGGCATCCAATTGAATGGTAATATCCTGGCAAATGGCCGCTGGTGGAATGTTGTCAACGACTGTTACTGTAGCCGTACAGGTTGATACATTATCATTGTTATCCGTCACGGTCAGGGTGACGTTATTTGGCCCAATGTTGGTACATGTAAAGGTATTAGGAGTTACACTTAGTGACTTGATACCACAGGCATCGTTTGAGCCTTTGCCTGATGGAGCGCCTTCATCCTTAATACAACGGACACTAAAACCGTAGTATTTTTTATCATCTGCACGATAGATTTGACCGGTATGACTGTTCAGACTCCGATTCCATGCGAGTATAGCGGATATCTCTGTAGAACTCCACCAACCACCCGTGATTCCAATACGAGAAAAAATACCATTGTCAGTTCTGTGGGCACCAGGGAGACATGAAAAGCCAGAATCATCAGTTCCGTTACCATAATTCCAACCACTGGTAGCTTTTAATTTAGTCCCTTCATCCGTGCCTCGATAACGTGTACCATCAGCTTGACTTAGAGTCATGCCGATAAATATCTCCAATTGTTTAATTTCTTCATCAGTTGGGATATGCCAACCTGAAGGACACAGTTTTCCAGAATTAACTGCATACCAGTTATAAAGTGGACCGTAAGTATTATGAAAAGTATCATAATCGTTGTTATACCAGCATAAACCTGGTGAAATTAAATTTGTCCATGCAATATCATCTGTTACAACTGGAATAGTTGTGCCATCATTGAATTTAGTGGCTTTCAGATTTTCAGCCATCCAGATTTGTTCTCCTATCCTTATCCATTTATATTCATGCCCGTCGCGTTCATCAATAAATGTACCTGATTCACCGGAAAAAGGTGAACTATTGTCAATATCTTCGGCTGTAATCATAGCAATTCCTGATTCGTCCAGTTCCACTGTAATATTCTGGCAGAGCGCTTCCGGCGGGATATTGTCTTCAACAGTTACTGTTGCTTCGCAGGTAGAGAAATTCCCGCTGTTGTCGGTCACGGTCAGTATGACGGTATTTTCCCCGACATCATCACAAGTAAATGTATTTGGAGCAACGCTCAACGAAGCTATTCCACAGGCATCACTGGAACCGTCATCCACATCATCAGCACTAATTGAAGCTGCACCACTGGCATCCAGTTCAACGGTGATATCCCGGCAAAGAGCCAGAGGAGGAATATTGTCCAACACAGTCACAACCGAGGTGCAAGTCGTAACATTATCATTGTTATCAGTCACGGTCAGGGTGATGGTATTTGGCCCGACATTAGCACAGGTAAAGGTATTTGGAGTCACACTGATTGATTGAATACCACAGGCATCGTTTGAGCCATTGCCTGAACCTGCTGAGGCACTTGCATCCTTAATGCATCTGACACTAAAACCAGGTGTCTTATAGTCTCCAGCTCGATAGATATTAGTGCGAGCGTATCCTAATCGACGGTGCCATGCAAAAGATTGCGTATCCTCTGTGGTACTCCAATAATAACCGATTTGTCCAATGCCCGCGAATGAGCTGGATCCTGAATAACCTCCAGGAATACCCATAAAACCTGTTTCTTCAAAAACAGGATCCAATTCTAACAATCCATCAAGCCATAGATTAGCATTCCCGGCCAGTTTGCTACCCTCATTTGTACCTCGCCAAAATATCTCATCAGCTTCACTTTGGCCCATTCCCAAAAACATTTCCAATTGTTTCCATTCTGCATCACTTGGCAAGTGCCAGCCATCTGGAGATATCCCCTGTACACCACTTGGATTGGCAGAACTACTGCCTGCACCTGCCATTGCAGCTATCCAGTTGTATAAAACTCCATAAGTGGAGTAATTAGCCGTTGCTTTTGCTTCTGATACATCAGTACCAAAGTACTCATAAACACAATAATGGGGTTCCGTTCCGGATAATTGCGGAGGACTTACAGAAGGCAGGTAAGCCAGATTTTCAGCCATCCAGATTTGATCTCCGATTTTTACCCATTTGTATTCATGCCCGTCGCGTTCATCCGTAAATGTACCTGATTCACCAGTAAAAGGTGAGTCAAAATCAATATCTTCGGCTGTAATTGTTGCCATTCCTGATTCGTCCAGTTCTACCGTAATATTCTGACAGAGTGCTTCAGGAGGCACGTTGTCTTCAACTATTACTGTAGCAGTACATGTTGATTCATTCCCGTTAATATCAGTGACGGTTAAAGTTACATTGTTAGTCCCAACATGAGTACAGTTAAAATCCGTCTGGCTCAGCACAAGCGAAGCAATACCACAGTCATCGTTTGAGCCGTTATCAATATCTTCTACAGTAATTGTTACTGTACCATTGGCATCGAGTTGAACCGTAATATCCTGACAAACGGCGATAGGTGGGACATTGTCTTCAACTGTTACTGTAGATGCACATGTTGAAACATTACCGTTATTGTCGCTTACAGTTAATAGTACCGAGTTGGGACCAACTTCTGTACAGGTAAACGTATTAGGCGAAACTGTCATAGATGCAATTCCACAGGCATCGTTTGAACCATTGTTTATATCAGCTGCTGTAATGCTTACGTCTGCTGTTGTTACGCTAACATCCTTTATACATCGAACTGAATATCCAAGTTCTTTCATGCTGTGACTGATGCTGGCATAATCCCTGGAATAGGCTAAACGAAAATCTCCACCGCGATCAGAAGAAAATTCGAGACTACTCCACCAATAGCCATAATAAGTACTGCTTCTGAAAATACCGTCTGCGCCTAAATTACCACTAGGAAGAGCTGTAAAGCCAAAATCATCAGTTCCGGCGCCGGTTACCTGCCAATCCAATATAGCTTTGAGTGCTTTACCTTCAGCACTTGAATGTCCGTTGACGGCTAAATAATTGATTAGTTCTGTCCATTCAGCCTCAGTGGGAATATGCCAGCCGTTAGGAGCTACTCCCTGCAAACTGACTGGATCAGAAGTACTGTTCCCTTCAAGGGCCATTGCGGCTGGCCAATTATACAATACACCATAGGTAGCATAGTAATTACTTGATTTTGCTTCATTAACATCTGTACCATTGTATCCCATGACATAGTAATAGGACTCAGTAGAGGATCTTACACTACTCGGACTGACAGAAGGTAGGTAAGCAAGGTTTTCAGCCATCCATACCTGGTCTCCTATTTTTACCCAATTGTATTCAGTACCATCCCGTTCATCAGTAAATGTACCGTTTTCTGAAGCATCAAGCTGAACAGTTATGTCTTTACATAGGGCTTGCGGCGGAATGTTGTCTTCAACAGACACTGTAGCTTCACAGATAGAGACATTCCCGTTAACATCGGTGACTGATAAGGTTACCAAATTATCGCCTACATCGTCACACCCAAATGCATTCGGAGATACGGTCATTGATGCAATTCCACAATTATCATTTGAACTATTATCAATATCTGCTGCTGTGACTGTGGCAAATCCTGAAACTTCGCCTTCGTTTACCATGACAATATTTACATCCTTAATACAACGAACACTTAAACCATAATTTTTATAAATACTTTGTCTTGCTATTTCATCATAAGGTTTATCCAGATGTCTATACCAAGCCTCAGATTCATATGTTTCATTCTGCGATGAAGTCCACCAACTTCCATAATGCGATGCACCATAAAAAGATCCGTTTCCATGCAAATAACCGCCAGGAAATGCAGTAAAACCATAATCATCGGTACCATTGCCATCAGCCCGCCATCCAATGGTTGATTTTAATTTAGCTCCTACATTTGTACCTCTCCATCCTGTATTATCAGCTTCACTTTGGCTCATTCCCAGGAACATTTCCAGTTGTTTCCACTCTTCATCTGAAGGCAAACGCCAACCTTCAGGGCACGCGGAAATAGCAGTTTCCCAATTATATAACCTGCCATAGGTTGCTACATTTGTTTCATCATTGTTATATGCCCAGCATCCTTCAACTGCATTATAAGCCAGGTTTTCAGCCATCCAGATCTGTTCTCCTATTTTTACCCATTTGTATTCATGTCCATCGCGTTTGTCGGTAAATGTTCCGTGACCTGAGGCATCAAGTTGAACAGTGATGTCTTTGCATAGGGCTTGTGGCGGAACATTGTCTTCGATAGTCACTGTAGCTTCGCAGGTTGATACATTGCCATTATTATCGGTAACAGTAAGAATGACTGTATTTTCTCCTACATCTGAGCAAGTAAAAACACTTTGCGAAACAGATAAGGTAATTTGATTGCCAGTACTACCGTCGTCAATAGATGAAGGTTCAAGGATTGCCTGACCATTATTGTCGAGTTGGAGTGTGGTATTTTGACATATTGCTGCACAGGAACTTCCTAGTCGGGCAACAAAAATATCATCAAGACCTGAGCCAGTTAGGTTTATTTCATCAAAAGTTCCGGATCCTCCATAGCTTCCTGTTACAACTAAGTTATCTAAATTCCCCAGAGCAATGTTGAATCCAATATCATCTCCCGGGCCACCTGCTTGTTTTACCCATATAACATTACCCAATGGATCATATTTAGAAACAAAAATATCTAGTCCTCCAGCACTGTTTAACGAGAATGCATCAAATAATCCGATATTCTCGAAACATCCAACAACTATGCTGTTTCCCGTTTCATCCGTAACTATTTGCGGTACAAAATCATGTTGTGATGGAGGTATTGTTCCGCCACTTTGTTTCACCCAAACAATGTTTCCCAGATTATTATATTTAGCAACAAAAATATTATCATCACCAACACTGGAAAGCAATGTCCCGCTAAAGTTTGCATTATCCTGAAAATAACCAGAGACATAACAGTTACCAAACATATCTGTGTCTATCCCATGTCCCTTATCACCTTCTACACCACCTGCACTGTTAGCCCATAATACATTACCATTCTCGCTATATTTGGCAACGAAAATATCGTGACTCCCAGAACTGTTAAGTGTAACAACATCAAAATTAGACCATTCATAAAAATAACCTGTTATAAAAATATTATTGGCATCGTCAACACTAATATCAGTGGGAATGTCTGTACTTGGCCCACCATTTCGTTTGGCCCAAATTACATTTCCCGAAGCATCATATTTTACGATGAAGACATCACCCCATCCGGCACTTGACAGGACAATTGATTCAAAAGCTACGTTATGCTGAAAAAATCCGGTAATTATTATATTCCCTAATTTATCAGTTACGACATCCCATCCTTCATCCCAACTTGGACTGCCATGTTGTTTTGCCCATAATACATTGCCGTTTGGGTCAAACTTTACTACGAATATATCTCCCCAACCGGCACTGGTGAGACTTATTGTTCCAAAGGTTGCTGTACCTTCTAAACATCCTGTAACAATAATATTTTCAGATTCATCGGTTGTTATTCCATATCCTTTAACAGATCCCGAACCTTCTGTTTGTTTTGCCCACATCAAACTGCCTGATTCATCATACTTGGCAATAAAAAGTGAATAATCGCCATTGCTAGTCAATGTTGTAATACCAAAATTCGCTACACCAGAAAATCGACCTGTAACAATACTATTACCTAAATTATCAATGGCAACATCATATCCATATTCATTATCTATTCCTCCAGCAGATTTTGCCCAAAGAAAATCAGGAATTTGTGAATACGTTATATTTGAAATAAGAAAAAATATTATTAGATATAAATTCTTCATGACTTTTGGTTTTTTGAATTGTTATAAGAAAGTTGTTTGCGTTAAACAACCTTAATAAATGAACTAAATCAATTATTTCAGAACTCCCTTTAAACTCTGATAGTTTTTTGGGAAAGTACTTTGCTGGTAAGTTCATCTACAACTTAAAAGGAGAAAATCTTGAATGTTTAGCTTAAGGATTAAAACACTAACTATAGCACCATCCATACAAAACATTTAAAAATGAATAATTAATCTCTGTAAAGAATGGTTAGAAAAAAGGAATCGCTATTTAATGGTTTTTATGGATAGTTTCCCCTTGTACTTCGGCCCTTTTAATTCTTATGAATAAATAAGACTTTATACTTTAAGTTTTGATTGCCTGTTCTGACAAAACAAATTTCAAACAATTGTTTGAGTACCAAAATGAAATTTAATGTGCTTTTAATCTTTATACACATTAGCATCACTATTAAAGAACTTAAATCTGTGCAAAGGCATTTATTCAATTTAAGGTTTGCAAAAACATAATAAGTTACAAATAAAATGCCTTATTTACAATTACTTATGTTCATAATCCTGATATAAAAGTCTATTTAAATTCAATAGAAATAATACCGGTAAAATTTGTTTTTTAAAGTTCAGCAGGATTCGAGAAATAAAGATTCTCATTCAAAACGCTTATTGAGAAACAGTTCTAAACATAAAAAACGTTCTAAAACTCAAGTTCTAAATCCTTAAAAACTCCTATCAAAACCACTTCGCTTTTTATTTCTCCCACAATCAAATCTCCTTCCAAGATTTCAAAACTCCCTCCCACTCCCTGCAAAATATATTCAAAGGGTTCGTTCTCAAAACAAAGAATTCCTTTTATACGATAGATTTCTTTTTTATAAATATCAAGATTGTATGAGAGCCAATCCATAAACTTTTGCCGGTTTATAGGGTGGTTAAATTTTAAGGTTTTTGTTTTGATACCTGAATGAATGGATTCTGAATTATTAACATCAGGAAAAAACTTTTTTTGATATTCCAAACGACCGAGATTAAAATCAGCAACACTCCCAAATTTTGACGGTTTGATTTCCGCCAAAGAATTGATTTTATAAAGTTCATTTTTGAGGCTATTTATTTTTTCATCAGCAAGCTTTTCAGTTTTGTTGATTAGAATAAAATCGGCTGTGGCTATTTGTTTTAAGCTAATTTCCTTTTCAGGTTGTGTAGCAAAATTTAAAGCATCGACCAAACAAACCGTTCCCTGAAACTGATAGATTTTTTTTAGGTTTTTATCGGTGAAAAAAGGCCGGATAACCGGAGCCGGATCTGCCACCCCTGTAGATTCAATTAGCAAATGTTCAACATTAGGGAAACGCTCTGCCAATTCCTGAAGTACCAGTTCAAATTCATCGGTGATGGTGCAGCATATACAGCCCTGTTTAAGTTCAAACATCTGACTGGCATCAACACCTTTTATCAGTTTTGTATCGATAGCTACTTCGCCAAATTCATTTTCAACAAGAGCAAACCGGGTTGAGGGATTATCTTTTAAAAGCCTGTTAATAAAAGTAGTTTTCCCTGCCCCCAGAAAGCCGGTAATTAAAGTCACTGCTATTTTTTGCTTATTAATCATTATGCAATTTATGACCCCCTAAATCCCCCAAAGGGGGACTAAGAAAACAACATGCTTAAAATTTCTTTCTCCTCTCCTTTGGAGAGGTTGGGAGAGGTCATAAAATAAATTTTGAACTACTAACCAAAAACCCCAAACAAATTTAAAATCACAACCACCATAGCAAGGATTAAAACATACCGCACATATTTAGCCCCTCCCTTTACCTGAAAGTGAACTCCCAGCCAGGCGCCAAACATATTTCCGGCAGCCAATATAAGTCCGGCAGTAATATCTACTTGTTTATGCCAAATAAAAATTCCGAGTGAAAATAAGGTATATATCAGTACAATAAAAACTTTTAAGGCGTTTGCTCTCACAAGGTTTTGGCCACATCCCAGTACCAATCCTGCCAGCAGAAAAAAACCAACACCCATTTGAATAAAACCTCCGTATAAACCAATTAAAAAGAATATCAGGTATTGAAACAAAGTGGGTTTAGCCACGGAAGAATTTGCCTGTTCTTTTACCCAAACCTCGGGTTTTAAAACTACAATAAAAAACATTACTACCATTAATCCCGCAATTATTTTTTTAAGAATATCTGGATCTATTTCAACTGCAAAAAACGCCCCTATTATTGAGCCAGCTATTGCAGGAATGGCTAGTTTGTAATCAGTTTTTACATCAAGAACCTTCTTTTTTCTAAAAGTATTTACAGCAATAATATTCTGAAAAAAAATGGCAACACGATTTGTACCATTCGCTACGTTTGCCGGCAAACCCAAAAACATTAACAATGGTAAAGTGAGCATAGAACCACCTCCGGCGGTAGTATTGATAAAACCGGCAGCAACTCCGGTTCCAATTAATGCAAGAATAATATACCACTCCATAAACAGAATTGCTATTTCTTAAATCAAAGAAAAGAAAAACCCTGAAGAAATTAATCCTCAGGGCTGATTATATTTTTAATGTCATCTAAAGTCTTTCAACTTTGAACTTTCAACTTTGAACTTTCAACTTTGAACTTTGAACTTTAAACCTTCAACTAGTAAGCAAACAAAGGATAATCTTTCATCATTGCGTTAACTTTCTCTCCAATAGATTTTATCATTTTATCATTTTCGATATTGGCAATGGCATCGTCGATTAACTGTACGATAACGGGCATCAAATCTTCTTTGACCCCTCTTGTAGTGATTGCCGGTGTTCCAACTCTTAAACCTGAAGTCTGGAATGGAGAACGACTATCAAAAGGTACCATGTTTTTGTTTACTGTAATTTCAGCATGTACTATTGTATTTTCTACCAGTTTACCCGTAATTTCGGGGTATTTGGTTCTTAAGTCGATTAACATAGAATGGTTATCTGTTCCACCTGAAATTACTTTGTAACCTAAATCTACAAAAGCCTGTGCCATAACTGCAGCATTCTTTTTAACCTGTGCCTGGTACTCTTTATACTCAGGTTCCAGTGCTTCGCCGAATGCTACTGCTTTTGAAGCGATAACATGTTCAAGTGGTCCACCCTGTTGTCCGGGAAATACAGCTGAATCCAATAATGAAGACATTTTCCGCACTACTCCTTTTTTTGTTGCAATTCCCCATGGATTTTCAAAATCTCTTCCCATCAGAATAATTCCTCCGCGAGGACCACGTAAAGTTTTATGAGTAGTTGAAGTTACAATATGTGCATGTTCGATTGGATTTTTTAATAATCCCGCTGCAATCAAACCGGCAGGATGCGCCATATCTACCATAAACATTGCACCCACTTTATCAGCAATGTCGCGCATACGTTTGTAATCCCATTCGCGACTGTAAGCCGATGCACCACCAATGATCAGTTTTGGTTTATGCTCGATAGCCAGGGCTTCCATTTCATCGTAATCCACCATTCCGGTTTCCTCTTTTACTTTATATGCAACCGGATTGTAAAGAATTCCAGAAGAGTTTACCAGAGAACCATGAGAAAGGTGTCCGCCATGCGAGAGGTCTAATCCAAGAAAAGTATCGCCCGGTTTTAGAATTACACTTAAAACTGCCGCGTTTGCCTGAGCTCCTGAATGAGGTTGAACATTTGCCCATTCCGCTCCATAAATTTCTTTTATTCGATCGATTGCCAGTTGCTCTGTCATATCAACAAACTGACAACCTCCATAATATCTTTTGCCGGGATAACCTTCTGCATATTTATTGGTCATTACCGAACCCATAGCTTCCATTACCTGGTCGCTGACAAAATTTTCAGAAGCAATTAATTCTATTCCGCCCAGTTGGCGCTGACGTTCTTTTTCAATGATTTCAAAAACCAAATTATCTCTCTTCATTTTGGATTATTCTTAAAATTTGATGCGGCAAAGGTAATACAATTTAGTGCAGAGAATAACTACTATTCATTTCAAATAATCATAAGTTTTTAACATTTAACAAATGAGAGAAATGCGATATCAAAATCATCATTATTATTGATTATTACAAAATGAAATCCATTCCCAAAAACAGGGAATGGATCTCCACAAGGGTAAAAAGTACTTCTAATCTTCAAGCAAACCGTCAGCAACCCATTTTTCAAGAGTTGCAATTTCTTCATCCGATAATTTTGCACCATTAACAGGCATAAAACCACTTGATCCTGGATCGCGTTTAACTCGGTCTATTATACTACTTATTTTGTTTTTCGTTGTATTGTAATCGTCCCATTTATTGGGATTAGTTCCACCAGCCACATGACATGGGGCACATAAACCGGTCAACATAGGTTTTACATCTGCCGCGTACGTTACTTTGAGTAAATTCACTGTAACTTCAACAGTAATTGGATCTCCTTTTACTCCACCTGCCGTTGGGACAACAGTATAAATTGCTTTTCCAGAGTCACCACCATCCACAGTTAAAGTTTGTGTAATTGCAGAACCTGAGCCTGCAGAGGCACCTGTAACTCCCGTTTGTGCAACGGTCCATGCAAATGTTGTACCTGCAATTGTGCTTGTTAAATTTATTGATGTCGTTTCTCCTGAAGAAATAATTTGAGCCGGAGGATCTGCCATTGCTATCGGCTTCGGAGGATCTTCATCTTTACAGGAGACTGCAATAATCAATAAGGCAAAAAAAGCGATTTTAAAATGGATACTTTTCATAAAGAATGATTTAAAGATTGAAATTTTTAGACACCTTAATAAACCACTGCAACACTAAATTTATCACAACACTGCAATTTATAATTGTTGTTATTAATCATGTAACAAATTATCTTTTATTTTTGATTAACAAATATTAAGATTTTTTTATTTTTTAATGTGTTTTTACATTTTAATTCACAAATAAAAACCTGTTTTACAAATAGTTGGAATACCAATCCAAACCATTTATTTTACGCATCAAATCAATAATCAACAATAATCATATAAAATCGTTTTAACTGTTATAAATTTGTGCTGCTGAAATAATCAGGAAAAATTTAAAATCAAAAATCGTATGAAAAAAATAGCTGTATTAACTTTTCTCTTTGCATTTCTGTTTACCGGATTATATGCCCAACTTGATATTACCTATCAGAAACCACCCAAAGAAATTCTTGAAATCGCTGATGCTCCGATGGCACCAACAGTTGAAATTGACAAAAAAACTGAAAACATTGTTTTACTTCATCGCAACAGGTTTAAAAGTATTGCAGAGCTTTCAGAACAGGAATTAAGGCTTGCAGGATTACGTATAAATCCGGCTACCAACATTGGAAGCCGCACAAGATTTTACAATAATATTACCTTGATGAAAGTAGGAGAAAAAGCAGAGCGCAAGGTTTCAGGATTGCCTGATGATCCCCTTCTGGCCTATTTTTCATGGTCACCCGATGAAAGCAAAATGGCTTTTACAAATACAACAAAATCAGGTGTTGAAATCTGGATTTTGGATATTGAAAAAAGTTCCTGTACAAAAATCAGTGAAGCCAATGTTAATGCAAATTTAGGACGCCCTTTTTCCTGGTTTGCAGATGGACAAGCTTTATTGGTAAAATTATTACCTGATGATAAAAAACCATTAATTGTAAAATCGGAAGCCATTCCGCTTGGCCCGACAGTTTCCGTCAGCGAAGGGAAAGAAGCACCAAACCGGACTTATCAGGATTTGCTAAAAGACAAAGCCGATGAATTCAATTTTGAGCAATTGGTGCGGTCAGCATTGTACAAGATTGACTTGCAGGGTAATAAAACCTTATGGATGGAAACCGATATGGTCAGAAGTTTTGATTTTTCACCTGACGGTGAATATGTATTGCTAACCACCATTCAAAAACCTTTTTCATACCTGGTAACATACTACAGATTCCCTTCCAAAACAACAATATTTGACAAAGCCGGCAATGAAGTTACGGTTTTGGTTGAATCACCTTTGGTTGAAGATATGCCAAAAGGAAGAAACGCAACAGTTAAAGGAATGCGTTCGATTGACTGGAGAGATGATAAACCTTCAACCATAAAATATGTAATGGCTCTTGATGACGGTGATCCAAACGTTGAAGCTGAATACCGTGATGAGATTTTTATATTGGAAAAGCCATTTACGGGTGAAGCTAAATCTGTTGTAAAAACAATAAATCGTTATTCAGGAGTAACATGGGGAAATGATGAAATTGCAATTGCCGGCGACAGATGGATGAAAACCAGAAACAGTAAAACCTACCTGTTTAATCCTGAAAATCCATCAGAAAAAGCTGAAATTATATTCGACAGAAATTATAACGACAGGTACAATAATCCCGGATCTTTTGTGACAGAGAAAAACGAATTTGGTGAAAATTCGCTGGTTATCAGAAATAATAAATTATACCTCAGAGGAACAGGTTATTCAGCGGAAGGAATAAGACCATTTTTTGATGAATATGATTTGAAATCAAAAACTGCATTAAGGTTATGGCGTGCCGACGGTAAAGAAAATCTGGAACTTATTTCTGAAGTTATTGATGCCGAAAAAGGTGTTCTTCTAACCCGGGTTGAAAGCAAAACAGATTATCCGAATTATTTTATACGGAATACAAAAAAAAGAATAGCGCCACAGCAGATTACATTTTTCAAAAATCCCTTTGAAAGTATTGCAGGGATTCATAAGGAAGTAATTAATTACAAACGATCTGATGGAGTGGATTTATCAGGAACATTGTATTTACCCGCCGGTTACGATATGGATAAAAAAGAAAAACTGCCAATGGTTCTTTGGGCATATCCAAGAGAATTTAAGGATGCTTCAAATGCCGGACAGGTAACCTCTTCACCTCACACATTTACTCAACCTTCATACGGCTCACCGGTTTTTTGGGTAACTCAGGGTTATGCAATTTTGGACAGAGCTGCATTTCCAATAGTCGGAGAAGGAGATGAAGAACCCAACGATACTTTTATTGAACAACTGCTGGCAAATGCCCAGGCAGCTATCGATGCTGTCGACAAACTGGGTTTTATCGATAAAAACAGAGTAGGTGTTGGCGGACACTCGTACGGAGCTTTTATGACTGCAAACCTGCTAACTCACTCCGATTTATTTGCAGCAGGAATTGCCAGAAGCGGTGCTTATAACAGAACCTTAACTCCTTTTGGTTTTCAGAATGAAGAAAGAACCTATTGGGAAGCACCACATATTTACAACACCATGTCGCCGTTTATGAATGCCGACAAAATGAAAACTCCGCTTTTATTGATTCATGGCCAGGCGGATAATAATTCGGGGACCTACCCAATGCAAAGCGAGCGTTACTTTAATGCCTTAAAAGGAATGGGTGCCCCTACCCGACTGGTTATGTTGCCCAAAGAAAGTCATGGTTATGTAGCCCGCGAATCGGTTTTACATGTGATTTGGGAACAGCATCAATGGCTTGAAAAATATGTAAAAAACAAAGCTGAGAACCAATAAGAACAATTATCGGGAAAAGCAAATCCGGTAAGTTGGCCATTACAAATCAGATTTACTATTCCCAATATTTTTTACAGAACAATAAAAACAAATTAAACAATTAGTGATTATTGGAATGACATTAAAGTACTAGCTATTGTTTTTCTAAAATTTCCAAAACCGTATTTTTATAGGTCCTGCTTATGGGTATCTGTTTTTTCCTAATTTCGATAAATTCGTTGGTAAAAGAGTCAATTTTTGGTAGTGAAATAACAAAAGAACGATGAACCCTGACAAAATCTTTTTGAGGTAGCCTTGCCTCTATACTTTGCATTGTTTCCCTGGTAACAACAGTTTTTTCCGGTAAATGAATTTTTACATAATCAGCCAGACTTTCGATATAATGGATTTTGGGAATAGAGATCTTAATCATTTTACGTTCCGAACGAACAAAAATATAATCACTCTTATCAGCTATTATTTCTTTACTTTCTTCTTGTTCAACATGTACATTCTCATCGAGATATTTATTAACGGCCTGCAATAAACGTTCAAAAGAAATCGGTTTAAGCAGGTAATCAACCGCCTGTAAATCAAATCCATCTACAGCGTATTCACGATAGGCAGTTGTAAAAATAATTTTAATGTTTTTGTTTATTGATTTGGCAAACGACAAACCAGAAATTTCAGGCATATTAATGTCAAGAAAGATTAAATCAATCTTTTCGGTGTTTATATAATTGAAGGCCTGAAGTGCGTTTTTACATTCTGAAACAACTTCTATGGCATCAATTTTTGCCAGATATTTTTCCAGAATTTCGCGAGCTACAGGCTCATCATCTACTATCAAACATTTTATCTTTTTAAACATGTTTTATTTTGTTTAAATCGAAAATAGTAAGTATTACGATATAGTTATTGCTTTCCAACTTGTTTTCTAAACTATAGTTTTCTGAATAATTCAACTCCAGTCTTTTCCTTATATTTTTAATACCGATTCCCCCTGATTCTTTCTCTACACTATCATTTAAAACAGTATTACTGATAAAAAACCGAAGCTGCTCCTTTTCAACCCTGACTGAAATTTCGATGTTTAAAAATCCATTGATTATGTTTCCGTGTTTGAATGCATTTTCAACAAAAGGAATCAGAATCATGGGTGCAATTTTAATATTTTCGTCAATCTCATCACTTTTAAATATTACTTTTAAAGTATCCTGAAACCTTATTCTTTCCAATTCAACATACTCTTTAATGTGCAACACCTCTTCTTTTAAACTTACGGCTGGTTTATTTACCTGGTACAGTATATAATCAAGTAAATTTGAAAGTTTTAAGATAATATCGGGCGTTTGAACAGACTGTTTTAAAGCAAAACCATAAATCGTATTTAAAGTATTGAACAAAAAATGAGGATGGATTTGATGTTTCAAATAGTGTAACTCCTGTTCTTTTAATTGTAATTGCGTATTTAGAATTTTATTCTGCAACTCTTTATTTCTGGATATCGTTTTGAAATTATTGTTCAGCAAACTGACAAAATTTACAATTCCGACAACTAAAAAAACCAAAATCAGGATAAAGAAAAAGTTTTTGCTCATTGGTGGCATTATCGAGATATTAAACTGTAATAATAGAATTAAGCAGGTGTATAATACCAAAACAATTAAATACGATGAAAAAACAAGGGTATAAAAACTGTACAATGCAAACAGAGCATATTTCTTTTGTAGTAAAAACTTAGGAATCAGATAGTAATTTACAAAATATGTAAGCCCCATTGTTAAAGGCAGTAACGCACTCGAAAACCATGTAACATAAACCGTATCGTTTGAATTGTAGCTAAAAAAATAGAAAAAGAAAAACCATACTCCTACCCAGAATATAAAATGAATAAATACAGATTTCAGGTTTATCTTTTTTAGTTTGTCCAAATCCTCTTTGATTGAAAAGCTTAAAACACGAATTTATGTAAAAAGTAAATATAGTCAGTTTTAAATCGACGAATTACCGGTTTAACACTTTATTTTGTCTGATTGGTTTCTAAATTTCGTTTCGCTTGTTTATTTTTGTTAAGCAAGCTTTTAAAACTTTCGTTCGTCGCAAATAAAAAATTCGAATTAAAATCTGCATTAGTTTTGGCTTAGTACAAATTTTAAAATCAAAAATCATGACTGAATTAATTGGTAAATTTAACGACGGAGGCCCGATTTTTACTTATCCAATTCTTATTTTTCTGCTGACAATTATTGCACTTTTTATTCTTGAGTTTTTTAAACCGGGTGACAGAGACAAAACTGTTTCATTAATAAAACACATTTCTTGGCTTGCTGTTGCTTGGGGATTTTTAGGACGTACTTTTGGACTGATAAAAGCTTTTGATTTGGTTGCTGCACAGGGTGAACTTACTCCCAGACTATTGGCCGGCGGATTAAAAATGGCGCTTGTCGATCCCCTTTTCGGAATATTTGTTTTTATAGTTGCTCGGGTTTTGATTATTACCCTTGTGGCTGCACAAAAAAAGAACTAGTTCATAAAAAACTCCCAAACCATTATTAAACAAAACGTAACTTTCCGTTTTTAGACTGTTCAAAATACTTTTGAAACATTACAAAACGTTGCGATTTCGATTGTGATTTTTTCTTCCTTATAAAATCGAAATGTAAGGGTGAATATTTCTCAATTTCCTGCAGATAATCAGTTGAAAATCCGGAGCCGTTTAAACCTACAGATTCTATAATCATTGTTTCTATACTTCGGTTCATCAGATTCAAAAATACCTCAACATTTTCCGCTTGAAAACATTTCATTTCTTCCAATGCTGTTCTTCCAAAATTAATGGTCTGATTTACAAATTCGCCCAGATTTTTTTGTTTCAAATATGAACACATGGTATTTGTATCGGCATCGGCATCTTCTTTTATATCCTGAATATCGTCAAGTAATTGCAAATAAATTCCATACCCCATTAAGGCCTGTTCCTGCCTGGAAGTTAGTTTTCCTGCTACAAGGTAACCATCTGCCAAAACAGAAGTTCCACCTTTTTCAAAACAAATTTGTCTGATTTCAGCATCTGATAAACCATCTTGTTTTAATAATTGCAAACTATCCGTTTGCCCTTTCTGAATCGCATATAAACTTTCATAAACCTCCGGAAACTTATTCCTGTCGTATTGTTTTTCGAACATGCTAACCAATTTATAAAGTTGGGATTCTGTAAAATTTATCGGCAATACTTTTTCACCATGTAACCGTGCATTAAACCTTATGCTAAATTCCTGTTTTTCTTTTGGCGAAATGCCGGCATCATCCAGAAAATTATCGCTGTAAGGGTAAATCATACTATATGCAAAAACCGACGGAGTAATTTCAACCGGAATATCCATCATCAGCTGTAAACCGTTCATTATCCATACATTTCTTAATCCCTGATAAATATTTTCCGGTGATAATTCAGGTCCGAATTCCCTTGCCCGGTAAAAAAAGTCTTTGCTGACATTTCTGAATTCATCTGAAAGAATAATATCAAGATGGGCTTTTTCAAAATCAAAAATATCCTCTAAAAAAGATTTAAATACCGGGAAAAAAGTCTTTTCGGGTTTACTTCTTCTAAGTTTATTTACAGCTGATGGTGATTGCAAAGATTTTAACTTTAACAGTATTTGCTCAAAGTTGGATTCTCTGTTAAATTTTTCTGTTTCAGAATAAATTCGATTAAAAGCCGGGAATTGGTTTGAACTTTTTTCCCAATCTTTTATAAAATGGTCGAGATAGTTTTGAACGTTGAGCATAGTTTTTAGTTTGTATATAAAAATATGTATTTGTACTTATAAGGCAGTCATTTTTTAGATAAACTGCTGTAACTAAAAGGGCAATGCATGTTTTTATATGGAGAATAAAGAATTTGTGAATTGGAGCAAAGCTAATGCCGATAAAACTAATATTTAGGTATCACATTGTGAGATTCGGCAAAATAAGTGATATCAGTGTTCGATTCGCAAAAAAAAGGAACGCCATAACTGACATTCCTTTGTTCTGCTGGTGAATTCAAATTATGCAATGTTGGTATAAACTGCCTGTACATCGTCATCTTCTTCCATTTTATCGAGCATTTTTTCAATTTCTTCCAATTGCTCATCAGAGAATTCTACAGGGGTAGTTGGAAACCTTTTTAGTACAGCTTTCGAAACCTCAATCCCCTGGTCTTCAAGTGCCTGAGACATTTCACCAAAATGAGTATAATCTGCATACACATACAATGTATCCTCATTTTCTTCAATCTCATCCAGCCCTGCATCAATCAGTTCCAGTTCCAATTCTTCCAGGTCAATACCATCGGGTTTGGCAAATTCAAAAACTGCCTTTCTGTTAAACATAAACTCGAGGGAACCGGTAGGTACCAAACCTCCGTTTGCCTTGTTAAAGTAACTTTTTACATTGGCTACTGTTCGTGTAGTATTGTCGGTTGCACATTCAACAAAAACCAAAACGCCATGTGGCCCTTTCCCTTCATAATTCACTTCAGTAAAATCCGCAGCATCTTTACCTGAAGCACGCTTAATTGCTGCATCGATATTGGTTTTTGGCATGTTCTGTGCCTTAGCGTTCATTATCGCCGTTCTAAGCGCTGCATTTGTGTCCGGCTCAGGTCCACCCTCTTTTGCTGCAATGGTTATTTTCTTAGCCAGTTTTGGAAAAATTTTGGACATTTTGTCCCAACGTTTTTCTTTTGCCGCCCTGCGGTATTCAAATGCTCTTCCCATGAATAATATTTTAGCTGTTAATTTTTTTGCGAAAATAATCAACTGAATCGACAAAAACCATAATTCAAAAAAGAAATAAAAAAAGAATCCCTGTTTCCAAAAAAATGGATGATGAAATGGAAGATTAAAAGGATTTCTTTTTAGTCAGGCACTAACAAGAATTAATAAAAAAAACTTAATCATGCAGTTTTACCGGTTTACAGGCTTTCTTTTT
This sequence comes from uncultured Prolixibacteraceae bacterium, assembly GCA_913063265.1. Classification (GTDB taxonomy): domain Bacteria; phylum Bacteroidota; class Bacteroidia; order Bacteroidales; family Prolixibacteraceae; genus Draconibacterium. Next base: position 49,890 of record CAJXZG010000006.1, read on the forward strand.
CTTGTTCACCTTTGCCCCGCACTTTTTACATTCAAATTTTGGATATTCCTTATCAACAAATCCTTCCTTCTTACACGCTTTTTTGCTCATTTAAAGTTTTATTGCTCCCGGTGAATAAGAACAACGTTGACAGGAAAATTGTTTCGAAGATGTTCGGCCATTTTTTCAGCTGAATACACCGAGCGATGCTGCCCTCCGGTACAGCCAAAACTTACTGAAAGATTTGTAAATCCCCTGTCAATATAAGTTTTTACTGACTGATCGACAATTAATTTTACGGTATTGAGAAAAATTCCAATTTCCGATTTTTTTTCCAAAAACTCCTGCACCTCTAAATCCTTGCCGGTTAATGTCTGATACTCAGCATAACGTCCCGGATTATTTAAAGCACGACAATCAAAAACATGACCTCCTCCGTTTCCGCTGTTATCAACCGGATATCCTTTTTTATAAGAAAAGCTTGTCACTGTAACCGTCAAAGTTTTTTCAGAACTTCCGATTTTTTTTAATACTTCGGAATGTGTCAACTGATTTAAAACATTAAATAACTCGGGTATATCCACGGGTAATTTTATATTCTTGAGCAGGTATTCAAGATTCTTTAAAGCAAAGGGAATACTTTTCAGAAAATGTTCTTTCTTCTCATAAAATCCGCGAAATCCGTATGCCCCCATGGCCTGCATTATCCGAATTAAAACAAATCCTTTAAAAAATGATTCAAATTTTTCGTCGTTTACAGGAATGTATTTTTTCAATTCAGCGATGTACAAGTCAAACAGTTGCTTTCTGACACTCTCAGGTATATCAGCTTTTCCATCGTAAAGCATGGATGCTAAATCGTATTGTAATGCACCTTTGCGTCCTCCCTGATAATCAATAAAATAAACTCTTTCATCTTTCAACATTACATTTCGTGACTGAAAATCACGATATAAAAAGTAGTTCGAATCTGCACTTAACAAATAGTTGCTAAAAGTCTGAAAATCGTCTTCCAAAGCCTGTTCGTCAAACTGAATTTTTGCCAGTTTTAAAAAGTAGTATTTAAAATAATTTAAATCCCACATCATCGACGTTTTATCAAAAGCTGCCCTGGGGTAACAAACAGAATAGTCAAGGTTTTTACCGGCTACAATCTGAATTTTTGGCAATAACCTTAACACTTTTTTGTATTCAGAAATTATTTGTTCCGAAAAACCTTCCTTTTCACGGGTTGTACTTAAAAAATCGAAGAGTGTTATATCACCCAGATCTTCAAGCAGATATTTTTTTAAATCGTTGCTCACTGCAAATACTTCAGGAACCGGAATTTCATTCTTTTTAAAATGACTGGTAAAAGATAAAAAAGCAGCATTTTCTTTTAAGTCGTTGTTAAAAGCACCAATTACTGTTCGACTGCTGTTACTTAGCCTGCAGTATTCACGATAAGAACCCGATGCAGGAAGGACCTTCACATTGTCAACTTTTTCGTTAAAATGCTGCTCAAAAAGCTGTATAATTTCGTTTTTATCTGATGTTTTCAAATTGATTAAATTTTTATGTTCCTTACAATTTTAATAATCCATAAAGATTAATTGTACTTTTATATCGTACTGCGAGGTTAACAAGTTTATTATGACAGAAATTTTAATTCAAAATCTTCTTATTCCTTTTTGTGTTATTTTGTGCTTTAGTGTATTTGTGGCTAAACTTTTGCCACTAAATCACAAAATCACACAAATTTAATTGCGGACTTAAATAAACTGCACGTGAGTTTTTAAATTTACAACAAAAGCAAAATGACCAATTCTAAACTCAAAGCCAAAAGTATCTATTTTTTAAAGATAGTTCGAAAAATATTTCTGCTTATTGGAATTTTCTTTTCGATTTGTATTTTGCTGGCACTAACTGAACAGCCTTTTTGGGCATATCATTGGTTGGGAACAAGTAAAACTGAGCTAAAATGGGAACCCGATGTTATTGTTTTACTGGGTGGCGGAGGAATGCCCAGCCAGTCGAATCTTATGCGTAGCTGGTTTGCTGAAAAAGCTGCAAAATCCTTTCCCGATGCAAAAATATTAATCAATATTCCCGGAGATATAAATGATAGCCTTAGCACACCTCAACTTGTAAAAAAGGAGTTACAGCTTCGAGGAATTGATTCAACTAAAATATTCTTTGAGGCTGATGCTACCAATACCCGATCTCAGGCATTAAACTGCAAAAAACATATAAAAATGCAAACTCCCATTTTATTGATAACCTCTCCCGAACACATGCGCCGTGCAGTTTTGAGTTTTAAAAAAGCGGGTTTTGAGAAAGTAAATGGATTACCGGCTTTTGAAAATGCTTTGGAAGCAGATCTATCTTTTGAAGATGATGAACTGGGTGGAAATAAAACTGCCGTTCCGGATGTTGGAAAAAGTATTAATGCAAGATATCAAATCTGGAACCACCTGAAATACGAAATTTTAATTGCCCGTGAAATTGTTGCCCTGGCTTATTATAGATTGCGGGGGTGGATTTGAGGGATTTTGACTTTCCAAAGTCAAAGAAAATATGTCCGACTTCGGAAAGTCCGACTCCCGGATTACAATCCATCAACTACTCTTTTTAGTTTTTCAGCAACTTCGGCAGCCAGGCCTCCAAGATCATGGTTTTTTACTGCCGTCATCGAAGCTACCGGATCAACCGCTGAAATCTCAACATCTCCGTTGTTGTGTTCCTGTACGATTACATTGCATGGTAGCATGGTTCCAATTTTATCCTCGTTTTGTAATGCTTTAAAAGCAAAATGCGGATTACAGGCCCCCAGAATTTTGTATTGGCGAAAATCCACATCAATTTTCTTTTTCAGGGTATCTTGCATATCGATTTGTGTAATTATACCAAAACCTTCTTTTTTTAACTCTTCGGTAACTTTTTCGATCGCTTCATCGAAACCTGTATTTTTAAATGTTTTACTTAAATAATAACTCATGATTTTTTGTTTTTTTGATAACATGGTAACAAACATTTGTAAAAAATGTTGAATAGGAATTGGATTTAATTAAAATGATTTTCTGCAGTATTAAAAACAATTCCGGTTGTTAAAAACAATATTAATCCGGAACTTTAATTGCAGTATTATTTTGTTTATGCAAAAATCTGGTTTAAACAAATTTATATTTCAATACCACTAAAACCGAATATTGATTTTGAAATATAATTTGAAAAAAATTTGTTATGCCGGATTTTGGATGGATATCATAATTAAAACAAATAGATACAATAAAAATATCATCTACGATGATAATAACATGTTACAGATTATTTTAAATATATTCCAAATAAAACATTACCAGATGATTGCACCAGACAAAGACATTATCTTTCCTCTTGAAAATATTCAAAGACTTTGTTTCCTGAAAAATATTATCAAGAATCCAAACATTATAGTTGGTGATTACACCTATTATGATGATTTTGAAAATGTTGAGAATTTTGAAAAAAATGTAAAATATCATTTTGACTTCGTTGGTGATAAGCTGATTATCGGAAAGTTTTGTATGATAGCTTCAGATGTAAAGTTTATAATGAATGGTGGCAATCATTTGACAGATGCTTTTTCCGCCTATCCCTTTTCAATTTTTGGTCATGGCTGGGAAAGTGCAATGGAAGGGAAAAAGTATCCAAATAAAGGCGACACCAATGTTGGCAATGATATTTGGATTGGTTATAATTCGACAATAATGCCGGGAATAACAATAGGAGACGGAGCAATAATTGCTGCCAACTCCACTGTAGTTAAAAACGTTGAGCCTTATACAATAGTCGGCGGTAATCCGGCTAAAGAAATCAGAAAGCGATTTGACAGAAACGTGATTGAAAGACTTTTAAAGATAAAATGGTGGGAATGGGATATAGAAAAAATAACCAGGAATGTTAAGTCACTGAACAGTAACGACCTTGAAAAGTTGGAAAAATGTGATTAAATCAATGGATTGGAATTCCAATTCGTAAATTTGAAATAAACCAGCATAACATGAAAAGAAGAGCATTTGTAAAAACACTGGTATTTGCCTCGGGAGTTTTGTACAAAACAACAGATGGAATGTTTCAATCAAAACCCGACAAAGAAAGCTTCAGAATTTCAATGATTTACAACAATATTGGCGACTATAAAAACCTAAAAAATGCATGGGGATTATCAATCTGGATAGAGACCATAAACAACAATATACTTTTTGATACCGGAGGCGATGCAAATGTTTTACTTGATAATATTTCCAATTTGAACCTGGATATTCAAAAGCTATCTAAAATTATACTCTCGCACAATCATTGGGATCATACAAATGCCCTGGATGATATTTTAGAAAATCATGCAGGTTCTCCAGAGATTTTTGTTGTTAAAAATGACCTTGAGGAATTTTTAAAAAAATATCCGGCTGCAAAAATTAAGGGTGTTAATTCATTCCAACAAATTGACAAAGATATCTGGACTACCGGTGAGCTAATTGGCACAAACGGGAATACATTATGCGAACAGGGATTATTACTTGTGCACGAAAGAAATCTTGTTCTTTTGACAGGATGTTCGCACTCCGGAATTGTTGATATGGTAAAAAGAACAAAACAAATATTTCCTGATAAATCATTGGAACTGGTTGCTGGCGGATTTCATCTGGGAACAAAGTCAATCAAAGAGATAGCAGTGATTTCTAAAGATTTAAAGGCTTTAAAAGTAAAGAATATAGCCCCATCACATTGTACCGGCGATAACGCTATCAATTATTTTAGAAATGATTGGCAGGACAATTTTATAGATTTGAACCTGGGCGAAGAATATTATTTTTAAGTAATAATCTATAAATATACTAATCCCGGAAACCTCACAAAAAACGCTAATAAAAAGATTTTTCTAATTTTATACATTCATAAAAAATTTTAAACCAAACCAACATGAAAAAATATCTTTTTATTCTCATCTTAAGTTTATTCACAGGTAAAATTTCTACTGCTCAACCTTCCGGAGGACCATATGGTCCTGTGCATAAAACATATGAACTGCCTGATGTTTCAGGAACAATATATTATGTTTCACCTGCCGGTAATCCCGATGCAACCGGGGAAGATATTTCTCAGCCAACTACTTTAAAGACTGCAGTAGAAAAAGGAGTAACGGGTGATGCCATTATTCTTCGGGGAGGAGTATATCGCACAGGAGAGCTGGTATTTAACCAGGGTTTGACTTTTCAACCTTATAAAAATGAGCAACCATTATTAAAAGGGACTTTTGTTGCAAAAGATTGGGTAAAGGAAGGTGAAAAATTATGGAAGACCAAATGGGAATACCTTTTCCCTGCTGACCCTGAAGACTGGTGGCGGCGTGAACGTGAAGAAAAATTTACCCCTTTACATCGCTTTAACGACGATATGGTATTTGTTGATGGAAGATTCCTTCAGTCGGCTGGAAACACTGCTGAACTGGATGACAGTACCTTTTATGTGGATTACGACAAGAATGAAGTATATATTGCCATTGACCCAACAGAAAAATTTATAGAGATAACGGCTTTTAGCGGTGCCTTTCACAGGGTATTTCATGATGTAAACGGCAAAACAAACGATGGAATCGGACCTGTTATCAGGGGAATTGATTTTACCCAATACTCAGATTCAACCATTTTTGTTGAATGTAAGGATCCAACCCGGAAAATGGATGAATCAGAAATGGGAAAAGAAGTGCAGGGAACACTTATTGAAAATTGCGAGATTTCTTATTGTTCCAGAATTGCAGCATTCTTAATGGGAGATAAAATGATAATGAGAAATTGTAAGGTAAGTAATACTAGCAGAGAAGGAATTTATGTGGTTGGTTCGGCCGATGTGCTTCTTGAAAAAAATATTATTGCCACAAATAACATTGAAAATATTACAGGTTGTTATCCTGCGGGTGTTAAAATATTTAACCAGTGTTATCGATGTACTTGTCGCGATAATCTTGTTACCGATATGCCAAATTCAAATGGCATCTGGTACGATGTTGGTAATGTAGACGGACGCTTTCTCAACAACTGGATTGAGAATGTTGGCGGAGGAAGGGTTGCCGAAAGGAATATCTGGCCAAGTAGTCAGGGATTCTTTTTTGAGATATCTAAAGGTGCAGTTGTTGCCGGAAATGTTTTTGTAAACTGCGACCGGGGAATTTTAGCCTTAAACAGCTCAGGTGTAGAAATCTACCAGAACACCTTTGTAAACAGTACGGTATGCATTGCAAGGGATACGCGAAGTGCCCAGGGAGACCATTTTGGATTTCACCCGTCAACCGGCCCTGATGTAGATGAACGTTTTGGCCATGTTTTCATGAATAACCTGTTAACCGGTGATGAAAATTTTGAAAGGCCATTGCTTTTGGTTTGGCAGCCCGGAGTGCTCTGTGAAAAACTAAATGAATCGCCATTTAAACAATTTGACCATAATGTTTTTGTTCAACATGCCAAAAGCGATTACAAAACACTTGCCTTTTGGAGTCCGTTTCAAAATGAAAGATGCCAGGAAGAAATTGTTACAATAGAAGATTTAAAGAAAGTGAGCAAAGCAGCCGATAATTGCATGCTGTTTAAAAACAATCATATGCCACTTTTCAAAAGCCCAATTCTTGGAAACTATAAATTAATGGAAGCGTTTCCCGGAGCTGACATTGCAACAGAATTACCGGATAATATTAAAAAGATTATTGGTTTACCTAAAGGAAACAAAAAATACATCGGTGCCTATCAAAGTGAATAAAATTGAAAATTCCAATATTATAAGGAGTTAATTCACCTCTTTTAACTCCTTGTAATATTTTCGCAACCAACTCTCACCGCGCAGTAAACCAAGTTCATCGAGAAATATTTCGGTTCTTGACAGCGTTTTTTTAAAATGTTTTGGACTCTTTCCGTAATTAAAAAATCCGTGCCCTTGTTTTTTGTAAGCTACCAATGTGCATTCATTGTGTTGCTGTTTCATCAGATAGTTAAACCGTACCACGTTTTCAAAAGGCACTGTTGTATCATCTTTACCATGCATTATTAAAGTTGCAGGAACATTTGAAGTAATATGATGAACAGGACTGATTTCAAATTCGCGTCCGGCAAGTCTTTCCTGTCCGTATCCTTTTTTGCCTGTATCAACCACGGGGTTAAACAACACTAAAGCCATAGGTACCGGGGATATATTTAAATCATCCGTTGACTCATTAACATTTTTTATAAGTGCTGTACAAGCGGCCAGGTGCCCCCCTGCTGAACCTCCTGAAGCTACAATCCTGCTTGTATCAATCCCTAATTCTTCTCCCCTGGCTTTTAAATATCTTATCGCTGTTTTAGCATCTTTAACACTTTCAAAAGGTGTGGTTCCATGTTTCGATTTGGTACGGTAATCGGGGCAAAACGCAACAATTCCACGAGTTGCCAGATATTGTGCCTGTAAATCAAAATGGCCGGGATTTCCACTTACCCAGCCACCACCAAAGAAAAAGACAATCGCCGGCAGTTTATATCCGTTGGAAATCCGGGGCATATACATTACCATTTCAAGTTCAGTGCCGTTGATAGATTTATAAACAAAACTACTTTTTTCTACTTCGTAATTTTGTGCAGATAGTTGTGAAAGGGAGATTAAAACCAATAAAACTATTTGGATTTTTCTCATTATAACTGAACGATTAATACAGTTTCTTTTTCATCTCTGATTATATCTACAGAAACAGTTTGTCCTTTTTCCAGGGATTGTAAACGGCTCATATAATCATGAATTCCACCTACTTTTTTACCGTTGATAGCAGTAATAATGTCTCCTTTTTTCATCCCTGCTTTGAATGCCGGTTTATCTTTTGTTACGGCATCAATTCTTAATCCACGTTTTTCAAGTCCGGCAAAATCGGGCATAATCCCAAAAGTTACTTTTAATCGTCCCCCGCGACTTCGTTGAAATTTTGGCCCTGCTTCCTGAAAAGTTAAGGCTTCATCTTTGTTAGCCACTTCCAAAATAACTTCATAACTGTAATCGGCAACTTTTTTAGCCCCTTCGTAATTGATTAATTCGGCATCATCTTTTGGCGTATGATAATCGGAATGAGCACCTGTTGAAATAAAAAATACCGGGATATTCTGAAGATAAAATGAAGCATGATCAGAGGGCCCGACTCCCTCCGGAGAAAATGCAAGTTCAAAATCAGTATTAAGTTCGGTTAACATCTCTTCGGTTTCTTTGGCAGTCTGACTTCCTCCAATACTTAGACCATTGGTTTCTTTATCCAAACGGCCTACCATATCAAAATTCATCATGGCGACCATTTCTTCAGTATCCACAGGCGGATTATTTGTAAAAGCTTTTGAACCCACAAGTCCCATTTCTTCAGCTCCAAATGCCACAAAGATAATGCTGCGTTTATTATTCTTCCTGGAAGCAAATTTTTCAGCCAGTTGAATTACTGCTGCAACCCCGGATGCATTATCATCGGCTCCGTTATGCACAGCAACAGTATCAACCGCACGCGAACCGGAACCCGGTCCACCCATACCCAAATGGTCGTAATGAGCACCTACCACGATATATTCATTTTTCAGTACTTCGTCGGTACCACGAAGCATGGCTACTACATTTTGCGATTCGGTTTCTTTTTGCTTTACATTTACAGTAACTGAAACTTTTGTTTTACAATCCAAACTTATTGTGGCGTTAGAATTGTTTATTTCTTCTTCTAATTTTTCGATACTGGTTTCTGCAAGTATTTCGTCAGCCACCTGTCTTGTAACCTGAATAACAGGGATGTTATATCGGGCACTGTTTTTATCAAAAATTAATGAAGATAATTCATCTTTCTCGCTGAATTTCGGTCCTGCCACCAAAATAACTCCTGCTGCTTTTTTGTCAGAAGCAATCAAAGCTTTTGTTCTTTCTGATGAGAACTCGATGTAGGGACTTTGTGGATTTTCCAAATCGGGATCACCCTGTAAAATTAAAACCCATTTTCCTTCAACATCAAGATCCTTGTAATCGTTCCATTGTAATGTATCACGGTTTACATCTAATCCAAAACCGGCAAATACCACATCTGCAGATACAGTTTTGTTTGCAGAAAATGCATAAGGAAGAAATTGTTTTTCAACTTCAAATGTTTTATCGTTAACTGTTAATTGATTGCCTTCCCCTATTTCAGCTGAAGTAACTAATGTAAAATTCTGATATCCTTTATCATATAAAAGTTCCAGTCCGGCAGTTTTAAATTTTGAACGGATATATTTTGCAGCTTTCAAATCACCTTCTTCACCTGATTTTCTACCTTTCAGCTCATCCGAAGCCAGGTATTCAATATTTTCCTTTAACTCCTTAACAGTAATTTCCGGATCAAATTTTTGTGCACTCGCTGTGACTGCAATAACCAGAAAAAGAAAAAACAAAATTCTCATCTTTACTAACATGTTTAAAATTCGTAATATTTACTAAATCAATTTCAACAAAAAAATAAGGGGGATTGTTTCGGGGGTAATATTACACATTAATAGTCATTAAAAAAAAGGAGTTATGTATATTTACCAACCAATTTAAACAAAGACTTTTGGTATCATTTGGCATAAAATATTGGTTTTTATATTTATTAGCAGCCTTATTGGCAGCTGTTGGAGTAATATTAATAGCCTATTTCAGGAATAAAGACAGCCGGGAATTAAGTAAAACCCAACTTTGGATTTTAATTCCGCTTCGTTATGTTGCGTTTTTTCTGATTGCGTTTTTATTGCTCTCGCCCTTTGTACGAAACCTGAAAAAAATAACACAAAATCCGATTGTAATAACAGCTTGGGACAATTCTTCTTCAATGATTTCTATTCCTGATTCGTTGAAAGTTATAGGCGAAACTGAAAGAATAAGAGATAAAATGGTTAGTGATTTATCCGATAAATATTCTGTTGTGGAATATACTTTTGGTGAACAAACATCCTTGCTGCAAACTATTAGCTATTCAGAAAAGAAAACAGATTATAATGATGCTATTAATAACATAATCAATAATCATTTTAATGAAAATATAGGTGCATTGGTTTTGGTCGGCGACGGAATAAACAACCAGGGCAAAAATCCCTTAAATACGCTGAGTGAGATTAATTTTCCGATTTTCACGCTGGGTTTTGGGGATACTACCGAAATTGTCGACTCCAGGATACTGGATATCAGGGTAAACCGAACTTCCTTTTCAGGAAACAAATTCCCTGTAGAGATTGATGCTCAATTTTCCAAATTATCAGGAAAACCATTAAAACTATCGATTTCGCAAGAAAATAAAGAGCTCACAAGTGTTGTTATAACTCCTGTGAATCCAAATTATTTTTATTCAGAAACTTTTATTCTGGATGCAGGCAATGCCGGATTAAAACATTTTTCAGTTAAAATAGAACCTGTTGAAAACGAAAGAAATATTGAGAATAATATCTCCGGATTTGTGATTAATGTTCTGGAAGACAAACAGAAGATTTTGATTCTTTCTGATGGGCCTCATCCCGATATTGGCGCCATAAAGAACACATTGAGTTTACAATCGACTTACGACGTTTCCGTATTTACAGCAGAACCTTTTCCTTCCGATTTATCCGACTTTAATTTATTAATATTAAATCAGATTCCTACAGCCGGAAATTCAGCTTCAGAGATTCTTTCAAAAGCCAAAAGCAATAGAATACCGGTTTTGTTTATGGTTGGAAATAAAACATTTTTGCCACAGTTAAATACACTGGCTCAGGGTATAAATATCAGAACACTTGCAGGTTCGGGGGAAGAAGCACAGGCTGCTATAAATAAAGCATACGGAACATTTAATTTGAGTGACGATCTTAAGGAAATATTACCCAAGTTTCCGCCATTGCTGGTTCCTTTTGCCGAATACGAATTACAGGATGGATTTACACCACTTTTTTATCAGAGGATTATGAACATAGAAACGGCCAAACCATTACTGGCTACCGGAATTGTGGAAGGAAGAAAGACCGGCTTTGTTTTAGGTGAAGGAATCTGGCGTTGGCGATTATTTGATTATTATCAAAATCAAAATCACATTCTTTTTAATGAATTGGTTAATCAACTGGTTCAATATCTGGCATTGCGTCAGAATGAAGATAATTTTATGATTGATTTTAATCCGGTATATGATGAAACAGATGACATCATTCTAAAAGCCGAGGTGTACAACGATGCATACGAACGAATTAATACAGAAGAGATTACTGCAATAATAACAAATTCTCAGGGAGAAGAATTGGAATACACATTTGATGTGCAAGGTGAAAACTACCTCCTAAATGCCGGACATTTACCAATGGGTGATTACTCTTTCGATGCAGAAGTTACGGTCGGAAATGAAACCTACACCGAATCGGGCCAGTTTACAATTACACCCGTTAATTTTGAAACTCTTGACTTAAAAGCCAACCATACATTATTGTACCAACTGGCAATACAAAGCGGAGGTAAGTTTTTTACTCCTGAAGAAATTACAGAGCTCATTGCAGAAATTAAAAATAATAATAGTTTAAAAGCAACATCTTATTTTCAGGAAATGGTAAATGAACTCTTAAACCTGAAATGGCTCTTTTTTGTTATTTTGGCATTGTTAAGTGTGGAATGGTTTTTGAGAAAATACTGGGGCATTTACTAATTTTTCAAAAAAGTGAAAGAACAGTTCAGTAAAATATCCAATATAATGGCAGTAGTTTTACTGAGTATTACTTTTTTCTCTTGTGTAACTACCAAATCCCTTTATATTGAAATTCCTCAAAGTTCAAAAAAAGAGTTACCGGATGATATTCAAAGTTTGTTACTTGTAACACGGGTTGTTGACAATATTTTTTCAAATCTGGAATCCGATTCTTTACAACGTATTTTTTACAAGCAAAGTTTTGATTACGATACACTTGTAAAGGATTTACAAATGGTTGATACATTGTTACAGGCGCTGGGAGAATTACTTTACGAATCAGAAAGATTTGACATTGTAATACCTGAAGAACGCCATCTCGATTTTTCGAAAAACAGTTTGATTACACGAGAAATGACATGGGATGAAGCCGGTACTTTATGCGAAAGATTTGAAACAGATGCCGTTTTATCGCTGGATTATTTAAAAACCAAAGTTTTAACATCGTTTGACAGGGATAGTGAATATGATATTCGAAATGATGCATTTGTAAATATTGTTGTAGCAGAAATGAAGGTTGCCTATGAGGCATTATTCAGAATATATGATCCTTTTGATGAAAAAATAGTGTATCGAAAATTTTTGCGTGATACGGTTTACTGGGAAGCCGCCGATTACACCATCGAACGTTTATTTAGTCGGTTCACCTCTGTAAAAACAGCCTTGTCGGAAACAGGAATTGCACTTGCCCTTGATATTTCCGGAGAAATCAGTCCTAACTGGAGAAGCGGGAAACGAACTTATTTTGCAACCGGAAATTCAGAATTAAAAGAGGCAGCAACTGTAGTTGAAAAAGGTGATTGGCTTGCGGCCAAAAAAATCTGGGAAGACATTGCCGAAAACACCGGTTCAAAAGCACTAAAAAGTAAAGCAGAATACAACATAGCATTGGCTTACGAAATGCTGGGAGAACTTGATTTATCCGTTGAATGGATAATTAAATCCTATAAAACCATGTACCGAACGCAAACGGTAAATTATATGGAAGTGCTTCAATACAGATTAAAAGAAAAAAATATGTAAACAATTATTCTTTTTAATATGAAAACCTTTTTTGCAAGTAACGAAAACAAATAACCACAAATAGCCATGAAAAACAATCTTACCTGGTTTTTAGGACTTATAATTATCTTTAGTTCATGTACAGTTTACAAAGAATACACAATTGATGTTTATAAACCCGGTCAAATTAATGTACCTCAGGATGTTGAAAATATTGCGCTTGTATACCGGAATTTTAAATATAAAAACGATACGCTTCAGCATTACTACAAACATGATTATCAATTAAAAAAGGCCACAAGGGATCCCAAAAATCTTGATAGCATTCTGGTTCATTTTTGTTTAAACGAACTGGCATTAAATTTAAAAAAGAATCAATTTAACAGAATTCACATTTTCCCTGAATTGTTTACCCGTCACACAGGCACAAAACTTCCCGCGATTGATTTTAAAATCATCGATAAACTCACTACTGAGACCAACACAGATTTAGTGATATCGCTTGAAACTTACTCCTACTTCTATACTGAATTTAGTGCCGACAGAAACACACCTAATCCAAGAGAAGTAATTACCGCAAATGTATGGGCTGTGTATGACCCCATGGCCAACAGGCTTTTAGAACGTAAAACCATGATTGATACTTTATACTGGAATACTTTTGATGAAAATGGTGCAAGTGTAAAAAGCAACAAACTTCCTCCCCGAACTACTGCATTAAAAATTGCCTCTCAAATGGCAGGAGAAAACTATTCTAAAAGATTTTTTGCCTCATGGGAAACTGTGGGCAGAATGTATTCGATGCCACCACCTTCGGACTTTGAGATTGCAGAAAAATATTTATTAAAAGGAGACTGGGACAATGCCATTACTATATGGCAACGATATGCTGAAGAAGACAATGGTAAACTTGCAATACATGCACGATATAATCTGGCCCTTGCCTATGAAATGAAAGATGATTTGGAAACCTCGATAAAGTGGTTGAATGCAGCTAAAAAAGTGGCAAGCGATTATCGCAGCAAAGACGACCTGAAAGCCATTGAAAGCTATAACAGAGTTTTATTACAACGCCAAAAAGATATCTTGCGGTTAAACAGCATGTAAAAATGAGCCGTATTGTAAACATTACTTTTTTATTGCTGGGTATTATACTTTTTTTAAGCTGTAATACCATGGTTAGTGTGACAACAACCAAACTTGAGATCGTAATTCCCGGCAAAATCAAAATTCCTCCTGAATACAGAAAAGTAGCGTTTAGATACAATAATGTAAATGTGGCTTTAAATCAGAATTTTTCAAAATATTCTGAAGATGGTAAAATATTTAGTGATACCATAAACCTTGATAGCATGGCTTCATTATTGTATTTCGAGTACTTTACAAATCATATAAACTACCAGAATTTTTTTGATACAATTATTGAAATTGAAAAAGGAGATTATTCTGATGTGCAGATGGATGATTCTTTAATTTTTGTCAATACAGGGCATTCCGGTATTTATAATTCCGAATCACTGAATAACATAAATATTGATGTATATAATTTTGCTCAATTTATTAATAGTAATGTTGATACGGTTCGTAAAAAAACAAAATCAAAATTAATTGATCCAAAACTGGGATTATATTCAAAAAATGAGTTACGTCAAATCGCAGATTCAACCGGTGCCGGGTTGTTATTGTCTTTGGATTATTTTGCATCGAATGATGGCATAGTTACCCCCTATTATCTTCTCAAAGAGGCCAAAAAGAATGGCAATCCAACATACAGTATTCAAATTGCCACTGAAAAAGTTTACACACTGGCAGGGTGGAGTTTCTATGACCTTCACAAACAGGAGTTATTACTAATGCATAAAAATTTGGATTCTATAAGCTGGAGAGAACATGTATTTAATGCAAGAAAGGCAATTTCTGTTTTACCACCCCGAAAAGATGCTGTTTTAGCAGCTGCAGAGATGGAAGGAGAAAAGTTTGCAGAATATTTGGTCCCTCATTGGATTGAAGTTGAACGTATGTACTATGTATCGGGTCATATTGAGTTAAGTAAAACTGAAACTTTGATAGAACAAAACCGTTGGATGGAGGCAGCAGAAATCTGGAAAAAAAACACAACAAATAAAAACAAAAATATTGCAGCAAAAAGTATGTTTAACATGGCGCTGGCATGTGAAATAAACGGCGATATTGATGCAGCCATCGACTGGGCCGTTAAATCCTTTCATATATTTGGTTCGAAAAATGAAGTTCATGCTGCAAATTGTCAGAATTACATCAATATATTAGGAAGAAGAAAATCGGATATTAAACAAATTGAAAGTATGGATTAACAATTGAATCTGAACTTTTTTAATTACACAATTTTTAGAAATAGATGAGGTATAAATGTATAATATTCGATTGCGATGGTGTTTTGGTGGATAGCGAAGCTTTATCAGCAAAAGTATTTCGCGAGATGATTCTGGAGATGGGTTTTGAAATTGATTTTGACGTAGTCCTGAAACAGATTACGGGAACATCTATGGCTGATAACCTGAATTTTTTTTCTGAATTTACAGGCAAAAAATTGCCTCCCGATTTTGAATCGAATTACAGAAAACGTTCGTTTAAAATTTTTAAAACTGATTTAAAAGCTATTGATGGGATTCATGAATTGATAAGATCTTTAAAAGTTCCGCTTGGAGTTGCATCCAGTGGCCCGCTCAACAAAATCAAATTAAATCTTACAACAACAGGATTAATTGAAAATTTTGGAGACAACATTTTTAGTTGTTACGAAATAGGAGCTTGGAAACCTGACCCGGAAATTTATTTACACGCCGCAAAAAAATTAGGTTTTGCACCGAAAGAGTGCGCTGTAATTGAAGATAGTTTAACGGGTGTAAAAGCGGCAATAGCCGGTGGTTTTGATGTTTATGCTTTTACCGGCAATGAAAAATCAGATTTGTTTGAAAAACTGGGTGCGAGGATTTTCAGTAAAATGAGTGAGTTAAAGGAATTGCTGGATGTTGAATAAAGTAGTTTTACACTAAGCTGATGCCATCTGACTCAAATTTTATCAACCTTTTTTTATACAGATTTCCAATTGCCTTTTTGAAATTCTTTTTACTGATATTAAAAAGTGCTTTAATCATATCGGGCGATGTTTTATCAGAAACAGCCATAAAACCGTTGTTTTGTTTTAATTCATCAAGAATTTTTTGTGAAATGGCATCTACTTTTTCATAACCCGGTTTTTCCAGCAGCAGGTCTATTTTTTCATCTTCCCGTATTTTGCTGATGTAACCTTCTATTTTTTGTCCCGGTTTTAAAGTTTGAAAAACCTGGTTTTTATACAGCATCCCCCAATGTTCGTTATTGACGATGGCTTTAAATCCCAGTTCTGTTTCTTCAACAATATGTAAATTTACTTTTTCTCCTTTTTCATATTCCGGTGGAGTATTATCCAAAAATTTTTCAAGTTTTGCAGAGGCCGCAATCCTTTTCGTTAACATATCAACAAAAATGTACACAAGATAACTTTTACCTTCCATCATCGTTGCTTTTTGTTCACGAAACGGGACAAGCAAATCCTTAGGTAATCCCCAATCCAAAAAAGCTCCAAATTTACTTGTAGCAACTACATTTAGCAATGCAAAATCTCCGGCCATCGCTTTTGGTTTTTCTGTGGTTGCCACCAGTCTGTCCTCTGAATCGGAATAAACAAATACATCTGCCCATCCGGCATTTCTCACCTCTTCCGTAATAAATTTTTGAGGCATTAAAATTTCACCCAATTCCTGTCCATCGAGGTATAAACCATTATCTGTTTCCCTCACAACCTCAAGTGTATTTATTTTTCCGATTTCAACCATTTTGCAAATTATAAACTTTACCAAAAGCAGCGTTATTTGTTCAATTCCATTAATTTTTGAAATACATCATTCTGAACTTTAAATACAGTGCCGTGCCTGGTTCCTTCCAGGAAGCTGATTTGCTCAGATATATCCTCCCAACTTTTTAAATCTTTTGACCGAATTGCTCCCATCGAATGTTTTCTGTATTTATCAAAATATACTATCCAGTGGTCTTTTATTTTAATAACTGTAGGTCCTTCAGCCCAATAATTACCTGTTATTGGCTGAGTTGGTTTTGAATATTCAGAAGTAAGTTTTTTGCTTTTCGCTATCCTGATATTTTTTTGTGCAGGCTCTCTGGTTTCATCTTTCAGAAAAAGTATGTATTCATTTTTTACTTTTATCAATGTGCCGTCAATAACATTAAATCCTTTATCGTAAAAAAGTTTTGTTTTGCTAAAGCTCTCAAAATCTTTGGTGCTTACAAAATACATCCTATGGTTTCTGTCTCCGGCATTTTCGGTTTCAGGAAATCTTCCGGGAATTGTAGTTGACCAGAAAACAATATATTGTTTCGAATCTTCATCCCAAAACACTTCCGGTGCCCAACAGTTTTGTGCTGTTTCTTCGTGTTCCATAACCGGAATATATTTTTGTTCCGACCAATTGATTAAATCCTCAGACCATGCATAGCCGATTCCTTTTTCATTCCAGCTTACTGTCCATACCATATGAAACTTTCCATCAGGTCCTGAAATGATGCATGGATCGCGCATTAGTTTATCGTTACCAACCTGAGGTTTAAGGAAAGATTTATTATTGTTTAAAGCCTCCCATTCATAACCATCTCTGCTATATGATAAATGTAAGCCATCTTCACCATTTCCCATGAAATAGGAAAATAAATAAATTTCATCATTATCTTTTTGAGAGAAAGCGTTTGAGAAAATAATAAGAAAAATGAACGGAAGGATTAATCTTTGATTATTCATAAAACTACTGAACAAAATTTTATTCAAAAATATTTGAAAGCCGGAGATGTACAATTGCTTCAATGTTTATACATGCGAATTATGAATCTTAAATTAACCTCCGACTCTTTTTACTTTATAGCCTTCATTTGTGAGAAGTTCTGTCACCCTGTTGCAAAAATCTCCCTGTATAAGAATTTCACCATCTTTTACCGAACCTCCTACTCCACATTTTGATTTTAAAGTTTTACCAAGAGATTTCAAATCCTCATCAGCTCCAACAAAACCAGTTACCAATGTAACAGTTTTACCTTTTCTTTTTTTTCTGTCCAACTGAACTTTTAGATTTTGTTGTTGAGGAGGTAAAGTTTCCTGCTCCTCTTTGTTTTCCTTTTCGTAATTAAAATCAGGATTGGTGGAAAAAACCACTCCCAGTCTGTCTTTCCAGTCGTTTGCCATTTTTAAACTCTTTGCCACAATACTATTAAACTACCCGTGATGTATGCTATTAACCACCAGATGTACGCAAATCTTGAGTACAAAATTACTCGTTTTTTCAGAAGTTTATCCAATCCCAGTTTAAAATAGTTCTTCCAAATAATAAAAACATCTATCACCATGGTTAAGGTGGCAAGATAACCAATAAATCCATGTAAGGTAAAAGCACCTTTATCCGAACCAATAATCATTAATGAAATTGCAATTAAATCAAGAACCAGACCTAATGACAGAAAAACCAGAATATAACTGGTAATTATTTTAAAACGCTGAATAGCAATTGTTGCGATTCCATAAAAAAGCAATGCGATGGTAATAATAAAAGCACCGTAAATAGCTAATGGATTCATAATTCTATCTTTTAAACTAAAGTTTTATCATCAACTAAACTTTTGATAAGTTAAGACTATTTATTTGATTTATTAGCCCATATTGATTTAAACATTAAATGTCTTTAAAATTTATCAATTTCTAAAATTATTTAAATATTTTGTTTCCTTTAAATTATTGTAAATAACATAGATACTGAAGATTAAAAAACTAAACTGAATCATAAATATTTTTTGACTTTGTAAACCTGATTAGTACATTTGACTAAACCAAATCAACAATTATGATATCAAGACGTGATTCACTTAAAAAGTTAGCACTGGTAACAAGTGGTGCAGCATTATTACCCATTTCATCATTTGCCGGGAACAAACAAAAATCAGAAAGATTTTCCTACTGTTTGAACACCAGCACAATATCAGGGCAAAAAGTTGGATTCCTAAAAGAAATTGAAATTACTGCAGAAGCCGGCTATGATGGAATCGAGTTGTGGATTCGTGATATTCAAAAATATGTTGATGAAGGAGGAAATTTGAAAGATCTGAAAAAGTACATTTCAGATTTGGGTTTGAAAGTCGAAAGTGCAATAGGTTTTGCTCCCTGGATGGTAGACGATGAAAAAGAAAGGGCCGCTGGAATTGAACAGCTAAAAAAAGAAATGGACATGATGGCTCAAATTGGTGGAACACGAATTGCTGCTCCTCCTGCAGGACTATATGATAAAACCATTACAGATTTTTTTGAAATTGGGAAAAGATACAAAACCATACTTAAAATAGGTGATAAAACAGGAGTTACACCAAATCTTGAGTTCTGGGGAGCTTCAAAATCAGTTTATCATATTTCTCAGGCAATGTTTATTGCTACTGCAGCTAACCATCCAAAAGCATGTATTTTACCCGATGTATATCACATGTTCAGGGGTGGAAGTGGATATGAAACTTTAAAATTAATTTCGGGAAGTGCGATAGAAGTATTTCATTTTAACGACTTTGTAGCCAATATTCCTCGTGAAAAACAAGTTGACAGCGACCGTGTTTATCCGGGAGATGGAGCTGCACCGTTCAATCAAATTATTCAGGATTTATATAATGCAGGAGGGAAAAAGGTATTTTCTCTTGAACTTTTTAATAATGAATATTGGAAACAGGATGCCTTGGTAGTTGCTCGAACAGGTTTACAAAAGATGAAAATGCTTGTTAAAGATGCTATGGCTGAAATCAAGAACTGATATGTTGGCGTAATACTTCTTTTAAGGCGGGTGCGGGTTGTAATCCTACCCCTTTCCATTGCATTTCGCCATTTTTAAAAACAACTACAGTTGGAATACTTCTTATGTTATACTTTGTTGCTATGACCGGATTCCTGTCTACATTTACTTTTATAATTCTGATATTCTCTTTTAATTCAGACTTTACCTCCTTTAAAATTGGTGACATTTGTTTACAGGGTTCACACCAATCTGCAAAAAAATCAACCAGCACCGGTCTGTTAGAATTTATAATATTTAAAAACCTTCCGTTCATCCTTCATTCTCCTTTTTCTTTTTATGTTTAACCAAAAAATCATCTATTAAATCTCCGATTAAATATCCCATGGCTGCCCCCCATAAGGTACTCCAGTACCAAACCGATCTAATAGCACAGGTACCGCTCTCACAACCAATAAATCGCCAGTACAGAAAACCGCCTGTTGCCCCGGCAACTAAAAAAAACAGTTGAATTCTTTTGAATTTTATAAACCTTTTTGCATCCATTACAAAAAAAGAAACAATAAAAAGAGCTTAAAGGTTTTTTAATCTTTATTGAAAAAAATTATGAAGAATAGATAAAATTGAAATAAGGGATATGCAGAACATCTTTGATTCAAATTGTATGGTTACTGAAAAACAAAAAAGGCAGAAATCAATTTATCCGTTTTCCGCCTTTAAATTAGCTGGATAGCCAAAACTATTTAAGAATCCTCAAGGCAACCATTTCCTGAAATTCAGGCATTTTTAATTCTGAAATTGTATTTTTCTTTTGTTTAAAAAATCCTTTTTGTAAAGTTCGTCCTGTATAAGGTGAAATAAACTCGTAATTATATTTTCCTTTAGGAAGATTTAATTTTACCATATCTGAGGCAACACCTGTAAATACCATCGCATATTGATATCCGGGTTGCGATATGGCCTGAACCTCAACACCCGGTGCATGATAAACTGTATGAAAGTCAGGAGCCATTTTTACAAAATCAAATGAATTTATAAAATCAATCAAATAGGTAAGTTGCTTTCTCAAATTTGTGCTACCTCCACCAGGTGCGTTGTTCTCTCCCGTTCCATCTTCCTTACCTGTATAAAACGAATAATCGAGATTATTAAAAACAGCTCCACCTGCCATCATAAACTGCCATGCCTGACGCAAATAAGTTGAATCTGAATTTCCTGCAAAACCAGACTCATCAAAACTAACCGGTCTGTTCCAGCCATAATTCATCCAAACTGTTTCGGGCCATGCATAGTGAAAATTAAGGATGGAAATATTTGGATCGACATCATCCAGGGAATGCTTAAAGTTGGTATAATTTTGTGCTATCAGGTGTTTTTTAGGAAGTAGTTTTTCGGTATCGACAATAGTTTGAGCCATTAGTTTTTGCCATTCAAGTGATTCGTCTGATGCCATCTCTGCCCACTTAAACCAGTCCCCTTGTCCGGGTCTTGGTTCCAGCGTACGTAAAACTCTCATCACTTTTTGTGGATCATCAGACCATGGTTCATTTTGTATTTCATAAAAAATATTTTCAAAATCATTTAGTTCTGTTACAATCTTTTCGACAAGATTCTTTTGATAACCGGTTAAAATACTGTTTGCTAAAGTATTTGATTTCTGACGTTCAAGATTTAATGGTATTTCGTTGATGTTATTCCCCGGATTAAAAGGATGCCTTTTCCAGCTATCATCACTGTATGTTGCGCAGAACAACGTTACTTCAACAATAATGTCATATTTATCGGCAAGCGATACAAACTCTTTTAATCTATTAAAGAAATCCTGATTCCATTCATTTAAATCAAGTTTTTTCTCACCTTTATAAAGCCCTTCCTCTTCAGTTCTTTTCCATGGTGTTAAAAAACTACCTGTTGCAGGAGCCAGTGTATTGTTTCCAATGCCAAAACTCCCTGGTATTTCCACATAAGAACCTACAAAAATTCTGGTGTAATTCATTCCTTCATTGTGCATGGTTTTTAAATACTTTTCAAAATCGAAATCAGTATTTATAACTGCACCATAATGTTCTGCCGAGGTAACCAAAACCATAGGTTCTCCTTTATATTGAAAATAATGTTTATTTTCAGGATGTAAGGTTATTGGCTGAGCCCCCAGTTTTATTACAAAAAATACAGAAACCAAAAGAATATATACAAATTTGTTCATAGCACTTTGCTTTACTAATTTTATAAATTAACTACTATAAAGTGAAAATTATATAAAGATTCACTTTTATAAACAAATATAATCAATGTCTCATTTTAATGTCATTTGATTATTACTTTGTTTGACAAAAGACAAAATGAAAGAAAAATAATGGGCAAAATAGAACTTTATAAAGGAGATATTACCGGATTGAAAACAGATGCCATTGTAAATGCAGCCAATACTAGTTTGCTTGGTGGTGGAGGTGTCGATGGTGCGATTCACAGAGCAGCAGGTAATGAATTGTTGGAAGAGTGCCGCAAATTAAACGGGTGCAAAACCGGTGAGGCAAAAATTACAATGGCTTATCTGCTGCCGTCAAAATATGTTATTCACACCGTTGGCCCAGTTTGGCAAGGCGGAAATTCAGGTGAGCCGGAAAAACTTGCTTCATGTTATCGAAATAGTTTGAATATTGCCGTGAATAAAAATGTTAAAACCATAGCTTTCCCAAACATAAGTACAGGAGTTTATGGATATCCGAAAAATGAAGCAGCTCAAATTGCAATAAACGAAATATCGAAATTTCTTAAAAAGGAAAATAAAATTTCTAAAGTTATTTTCTGTGTTTTTGATGAAGAAAATTACGCGATTTATAAAAAACTTCTGAATACGTAAATCACCAGCCTCAATTAAGCAAATCGCACCTTTTTATCTGAATATTTTTGCTCACATCCAATATCTGACTGATTTTCAGTTGACTTTTATAAATTATTGCCATATATTTGTTCGGGTTTCAAATAAAGAGCATAAATGATATTTCTATTTTCCTTTTAATTTTTGGTTCGTCGCAGACCATTTTAAATCGAAATTACATTATCACCTATTTAAGTTAAACTAAGGCCGGATTGTAGAAAAATAAGGGTTCAATTAAAATTATTTCTGCATGAGACAACTTAAAATTACGCAGCAAATTACGCAGCGTACAGAACAATCTGCGGTTCGATATTTTCAGGATATCAACAAATACACGCTGATATCGCCGGAAGAAGAAGTAACTCTTTCGGCACGCATTAGAAATGGTGATAATGCAGCATTAGAAAAACTGGTAGTTTCGAATTTACGCTTTGTTGTTTCGGTAGCCAAACAATACCTAAACCAGGGACTTTCATTTTCTGACCTTATCAATCAGGGAAATCTTGGTTTGGTGAAAGCCGCTAAAAAATTTGATGAAACACGTGGTTTCAAATTTATTTCATACGCCGTTTGGTGGATTCGTCAATCTATTATGGAGGCCCTTGCGGAACAAACAAGAATAGTCCGGCTTCCTTTAAACCGAATTTCATCTATCAATAAAGTATCCAAGGCCACTGCTCGTCTTGAACAGGAATTGGAACGTGAACCTTCAGAAGAGGAGATAGCACAATTCCTCGACTATACGGCTGACGAAGTTGAAAACCTGAATTTGATTAAAAGACGACAACTTTCTTTTGATAAACCTTTGTCTTATAATGGGGAAAACGATTTTAGTTTATACGATGTTGTAAAAAATGAAAACTTCCCTACTCCTGATAATCAGTTGATGCATGAATCGATGAAAATTAATATTCAACGTGCCATTAGTAAATTATCAGAACGGGAGGCAGGAGTTTTAATCAAATACTTTGGTTTAAATAATTCTACTGCTTTATCGCTTTACGATATTGCCAGAGAATATGGAACATCCAGTGAAAGAATCAGACAAATAAAAAACAATGCTTTGGAAAAATTGAGAAAAGTTTTAAAACACAGCATTCATTTTGCAGAAGCATTCAATTAATATTTCAATTTCAAATCAATTCTTATATTCCACTGTTCCAAAGAGATTTGATTAAACCGCTATAAAATTAATGTTGAAAAACGGCATTCAAATCATAATGCCTTTAAGAATCTTTCTCTACTTTTGTGCGTTTCAAAACAATAAAACTTCTGAAATGAATAAAGACTTAAGTTGGCTAAAAGGTGGCTTGCTTTTGGGAATTGTGTTTCTGACCGCGATTTGGATGGTAAAACCAATTGGCGTTTCTACTCAGTTTGTAATTGTGGACGGTATAGTTTGGAAAATTTTTTCGAAAGAACTTATTCAACACAACCAAAATGCTGAACCTGAATATTCGAGCACAAATGCATACTTAAACAAAAACAATGGGAAATATGCTTCTGGTATTGCCAATCCTGTCAACTACGGATTTATCTTCGTTTTAAGCATGATTTTGGGAGGATTCTTATCCAGCCGATTTTCTAAGAAGAAAATACAACAAAAAGATAAAATCAGCCCTAAAGTTTGGCGAGATAAATTTGGAGAAAATCATAACAAAAGACTTGTATATACATTCGTAGCAGGATTTCTGGTACTTTTTGGAGCCCGGCTTGCCGGTGGTTGTACAAGCGGACATATGATGAGTGGAATGATGCAAACATCAGTAAGTGGTTATTTGTTTGCCACCGGTGTTTTTGCCACCGCCATTCCGATTGCAATTATCTTTTTTAAACCTAAAAAATAACCATGACAATTTTACTTGCCGTACTATTGGGAACTGCTTTTGGTTTTGCATTGGAACAAGCCAAAGCATCAAATCCAAATAAAATCATCAACATGTTAAGGTTAAAAGATTTTCATTTAATGAAAGTGATTTTGTTTGCAATTGGATTTAGCAGTTTATTGCTATTTCTTTTATCATCTATGAATTGGATCGACATTGGACATTTTAGTATAAAAATCTCATATTCAGGTGTAATAATTGGCGGTGCAATTCTTGGTATTGGTTTTGCCGTTGGTGGATATTGTCCGGGTACTTCGATTGTTGCAGCCGGAGCTGGAAGAAAAGATGCATTAATTTTTATTTTAGGCGGACTATTGGGAGCAGTAGCCTATATGCTGGTATTTGGAATAATAAAAGATTCCTTTCTGTTTAATAAAATGGGAGGCGCAATTAGCCTTGTTGAAACTAATCCATTAAAATATGAAGCTTTAATAAATAATGTTTCAGCTCTTTTTGTTGCTGGTATAATCGCCATAGTTTTTATGCTAATTGCTTTCTTTTTGCCTTCTGGCAATGAAAATTAATAATCATGGAGAATAACCTAATATTTCGCCGACTCCGTTATGCCTTAAATTTGAACGATAATGACTTGGTTCGACTATTTAAACTTGCCGAATCTAATGCCAGTAAAAATCAGATAAGTACTTGGCTAAAAAAAGATATTGATCCCGTATGGAAAGCGCTTCCCGATTTCCGTCTAGCAGAGTTTTTAAATGGACTCATAAATGACAGGCGTGGAAAAAGAGAAAGAGAACAACCAGCACCAGAAAAAAAGCTAAATAATAACATCATCTTTCGAAAATTAAAAATTGCGCTCAATTTAAAAGATGAAGATGTGCTGGCAATTCTGTTACTAGCTGACTTTAGGATCAGCAAACATGAGTTAAGTGCCTTTTTCAGAAAACCAGGACAAAATCAATATCGGGAATGTAAAGACCAGATATTACGTAATTTCATTTTTGGATTGCAATTAAAATACAGGGAAGAGAAACGATAAACAGAAATCAGAAGTTATTTCACAAAATTCCTGTACCCAACTTTTAATATATTATGTATATTTATAATTAGCAATTTACACACTAAAAACTTAAAAAAATGTTACATTCTTCTCCTTCAGCCCAAAAGTGGACTTCCGCTTTTTTTGTAATAATATTATTATGCCTTTCCGGTTATTTACAAGCACAGGAAAAGATTAAACTTGAAAAAGTATGGGCAACCGATACGGTTTTTAAAACTCCTGAGTGTGTTGCAATCGACTACGAAAACAACCAGCTTTATGTTTCTAACGTAAACAAAAATCCCTGGATTTTAGATGGAAACGGTTATATCTCCATCATAAACTTTAAGGGAGAAATGATAAATCCAAAATGGATAGATGGCATGCATTCACCTAAAGGAATGGCTGTTCACGATGGATTTTTGTATGTAGCAGACATTGATGCCGTGTTTAAGATAGATATAAAAAAAGGGAAGATTGCACGAATAATAAAAACTGATCCAACTTTCGGCTTAAATGATATTGCAATAAGTAAAAAAGGCAAAATTTATATTTCAGGTTCAAACAGCAACCGGATTTTTACCATTGAAAAAAATAAAATCAAATTAATAAAAGAAGATGATTATGACAGGCCAAATGGTTTATTGGCAGAAGATGACCGTTTGCTGTTATTAACCAGTGGAAGCAGTAAATTCTTTGAACTGGACTTTGAAAAATTTGAGAAAAAACAATTAGCTTCCGAACTCGGTCATGGAGACGGAATTGCTCCTGTAGGTGATGGTACTTATCTGTTGTCGGACTGGCAGGGAAGGATTTTCTATTTAGACAAATACAATAATGTTACGACACTGTTAGATACCAGGGAAAAAAATATAAATACCGCTGACGTTTCATATCACCAGGAATTAAATCTGCTTTTTGTGCCAACTTTTTTTGATAACCGGGTACTTGCATTCAAACTTGTAAAATAACAAACTGCATTTTTTTGTATTAATTTTGAATTTCGTATATCATCTTCTTTAGATCGTTTAAAATTCAAAAAGCAAATTCATCCATAAAAATTTTTTCAATTTATTAAACCCAGAGAATGAAAACCATAGGACTAATTGGAGGAATGAGTTGGGAATCCTCAGCTGTATACTATAGAATAATCAATTCAAAAGTAAAGGAGATTTTAGGAGGATATCACTGTGCCAAAAGTGTATTATTAACTGTTGATTTCGATTTGATACAAAAATTACAGTTTGAAGAAAACTGGGCGGAACTGGATAAGGTAATGGTAAAGGCTGCAAAACAACTTGAAAATGCAGGTGCAGATTTTATTATTCTTTGTACCAATACGATGCATTTGTGTAGTCCGGCAATTGTTAAAAATATTACAATTCCTTTTTTACATATCGCAGAAGCAACAGGTACACGAATTTCAGAGTTAGGATTAAAAAAGGTTGCTTTGTTAGGGACAAGGTTTACAATGGAAAAAGATTTTTACAAAACTTACCTTATTGAACATTTTGGAATACAAGTGATTACTCCGGACAAAAGTGAAAGGGATTTCATAAATGGCACCATTTATAATGAATTGGTACATGGTTTAATTAAGACCGAATCTCGGGAAAAATTCAAAAAAATAATAAAAGAACTGGAAAAACAGGGAGCTGAGGGCGTAATTCTGGGTTGCACGGAAATTCCATTGCTAATATCTAAAAACGATGTTGAAATACCTGTTTTAGATACTACTCAAATTCATGCTGAGAAAGCTGTATCCAAAGCTTTAGAATAAGTTACTACAGGATTCCTGTCTGTGAAACTCTATAAAAAATATAATTATTACATTGCTAGTCATAACCAAAAGTTAGTGTCCATGAAAAAAGTCTTTTTATTAGTTGTTGTATTAATCATATTAAGTATAAGCTATGGAGCAAAGTTAATGCCACGCGATAAAAAAGGTGTTGGTATAAAAGCCCCCAAAAAAGCAGAAGTTATTTTTGATGGGTCAAGAAAAATGCTTGACGAAAAATGGACCTACTGGGAAGGGCCAAGGTTCTCAGCTGAATTACCTGTTAAATGGGAAATTGTTAAAGATCCCGTCGATAAGGGAACTGTCGTAAACAGTAACGATCCTTCAGCCGAGGGAGGAAAATATGGTACTGCGGATATCGTCACCAAAAAAAAATATCGTGATTTTAGACTGCATGTTGAATTTTTAGTTCAGGAAAAAGGAGGTAACAGTGGTGTTTATTTACAAAACAGATACGAAATTCAGGTTCTGGATGGCGACAGTTCAAAGCATGGAATGGGAGCTGTAATTAATGAAACACCTTCGCCATATCATGCATATAATGGAGTTGGAAAATGGAATGCATATGACATTAAATTTAGGTCAGCACGTTTCGAAAACGGAAAACGGACTGAAAAAGCACTGGTAACCGTTTATTTTAATGGTGAAAAAGTACACACCAATGTTCCCATTAACCAGGTTTGGGGAGGAGCTAACTCAGGACTGGATGGAGGCAATGATGGAGGGAAAGGAATTTCTGACACCCCGGGAGGATTAAAACTTCAGGCGGAAGGACACAATGTGTTATATCGAAATATTTGGATCCAGGAGTTGAATATTACAGAAGCGGATACCTATTTTTAAACAAATTTTGCAGGCAAATTAAATGATTTATAAAACCTTCTGGATAGTGCTTTTTCTGTTTGAACTGATGATCTCATGTACGCCTAAAACTGAAATTAATGTTTGGTATGGCAACTATCAGAGCTTTGGTAAAAATGGAAATCCACAGCGACAAATTAATATCCTTGGAAATATTCAATCGGAATCAGACCAAATCGAAAGTTATTTTATTTTAAATGGTGATTCAAAGAAACAAGCTCTCACATTAGGCAGCGATTTGCACAGGCTGGCACAAAAAGGAGATTTTAATGTTGAAATCGAACGTAGTTTATTAAACGAGGGTGAAAATTTTGTCGAAATTTTTGCCTCAAAAGATTCTGAAATTCTAGCCAAAAGAA
Source organism: uncultured Prolixibacteraceae bacterium (assembly GCA_913063265.1). Lineage (GTDB taxonomy): Bacteria > Bacteroidota > Bacteroidia > Bacteroidales > Prolixibacteraceae > Draconibacterium. The sequence goes on from CAJXZG010000006.1 coordinate 78,214, forward strand.
AGGTTGTTTTTGATTATTCATCAGAAAACAAATGGCCACTACCCTACCAGATTATATGGAAGAAAGTCGAAAACATACAGGATGTTGTGGAAGTAGTAGATGGAAACTGGGAACTGACAATAGATGGAATCAGAACAAAATTTATGTATTACGACAGGGTTCTGGCTTTTGGCGATTCTTCGTGGGAAAACTATGAAATAACAACATCTGTTATTTTTCATGATTTTGTAAATCCTCAAAAAGGACCTCCAACTTATAATGTTTCTCATGCTGCAATTGCATCACGCTGGCCGGGTCACGATAAAGATGAATTACAACCCAACAGAAAATGGTTCCCGGTTGGAGCAACTTCAGAATTCAGATTGACAAACGAATATGATAGCTGCAGATGGAGAATTTTTGATGGTGAGAATTTTTACAAAGAACAAAAGGATTTTCAATATCGAACAATTCAGCCAAATCTAAAATACAAAATGAAACATCGGGTTGAAACAGTTTCCGACTCAACTACTTTATACTCAGTAAAACTTTGGAAATTTGAAACATCAGAACCTAAAGAATGGGATTTGCAAGCCATAGAAAAGAACAGTAATAAAGAAACCGGAAGTGCCTTACTAATATCGCATAACACCGATGTTACTTTTGGCGATGTTTATGCAGAACCAATTCTCAAATAATGAAAGTTTTAAATAAACTAATCATTCATTTAAAACTTTTCATCCATAAATAATTCCCGTTTGTGCATTTGATTTAACGACTCACAAACTATTATTTCTCCTTCGCCTGTAAATGTTGGAATTTTGTTTTGTCATGAAAACAACAATTCTAATATTAATTCTTTTTATCCCGATCTTTACAAGAGGCCAGATTCAAATTTCCGGTAATGTTTCGTCAACAAATGAAGAGCCAATTTCAGGTGCCAACATTTTTCTACAAGGAACATATGATGGATGTACATCCGATAGTCTGGGTAATTTTCTTTTTACAACATCAGAGAAAGGTAATCACACCTTGATTATAAGTTTCATAGGTTATAAAACAAATGGAATACAACTGGAAATTTCAAATTCTGATATTTCCGGTTTAACTATTGTTTTAGAAGATGAAGCCAATGAGCTGGAAGAAGTTACAATCAATGCAGGAAGTTTTGAAGCGAGCGACAAAAAGAAATCAGTTATTCTTAAACCTATTGACATTGCGCTAACTGCCGGTGTCGGTGGTGATATTTACGGGGCTTTTGGTACCTTACCCGGTTCTCATGTAGTTGGAGAAGAGGGTCGCCTTTTTGTTAGAGGTGGCGAATCTTACGAAACAAAAACATATATGGACGGAATGCTGGTACATTCGCCATATTACTCTAAAACACCAGACCTGCCAACTCGAGGCCGCTACTCTCCATTACTATTTAATGGAATGGTATTTAGTACCGGAGGTTATTCAGCTGAATATGGTCAGGCACTTTCTTCAATTGTTGACTTAAAAACGGTTGCGTTGGAACCAAAGGATCAATCAAGTATTTCAGTAATAACTGTTGGTCTTCAAGGATCTCATTCCAAGCGCTGGAAAAATACTTCTCTTGCCATAACCGGAGAATTATTGCACCTGGGTTTATCAAATAAAATTTTCAAACAAAATATCGATTGGATTAATGATCCTGTTACAGCCGGAACAACCCTTTTGTTCAGGCATAAAACCAGTGAAACCGGAATGGTTAAATCTTTTGGAAACTTTAATTATAACTCAAGCAGAATGTTATATGATGATTTTGCAAATTCTACTTTTCGAGATGTAACCGTAAGCAACTATAATGCCTATCTGAATACAACATACAACGAATTAATAAATAAAAATTGGATGATTTGTTCAGGTATTGCAGTAAATCTCGATAATGAAAAAAACCTAATCGATGCTCAAAACATAAACACCACCAAAAAGAACAGCCAACTAAAAATTAGCTTTACAAACATTGGATTAAAAAATCTTACTACAAAAATTGGTGCAGATTATAATTATTACGATTACAATCAGAATCTAATTATGGAAGATGATTTTTTATTCAACTTTTCCAATAATCAATTCTCAGCATTTGTTGAATCGGAATTAAAAGTTGGAAGTAAACTTGCATTTAAAGCAGGGCTAAGGACCGAATACAATACTTTTTTAAACGACCTCAATCTTATGCCACGAATTTCGGCAGCGGCAAAAACAGGAAAAAGTAGTCAGATTTCTATGGCATTTGGAACATTTCGTCAAAATCCAGAAGATGACTATTTAAAATTCTCCCCTACTCTTTCACAGGAAAAATCAACTCATACAATACTTACTTACCAATACAAAAAAGATACCCGAACATTTCGTATAGAAGCATACAATAAGAACTATAATGAACTGATTAAATTCAAAGAAGAGTTTTCTTTTGAACCCGGAAATTATACAAATAACGGTTCGGGATATTCCCGTGGATTTGATATATTTTGGCGTAATCAGAAAAAATTTGGGAAAAGTGATTACTGGATTTCTTACTCCTGGAACGATTCAAAACGTAACTATCGGGATTTTAAAGAAAAAGCAACTCCATATTATTTTTCAGCACACAATCTTTCGGTAGTATATAAAAAGTTCTTTTTTCCGATTAACTGCTTTGTTTCAGCATCATACTCTTTAACCAGCGGAAGACCTTATTATAATCCTAACAATCCTGATTTTATGGCTGACCGAACAAAACCATACAACGATTTCAGCATAGGATTAACACATATTTTATATCTGTTAAAAAAACAAACAGTTTTACATTTAGTCGTCAATAACGTTTTTGGTTTTAATAATGTATTCGGATATACCTATTCAAACTCTCCAAACGATTCTGGTATTTATGAAAGTAAACCTGTAATTCCACCCTCAAAACGTATGGCTGTATTTCTAATTTCAATTCAATTATAAACTCTAAAACTATTAGTTATGAAAACTTTAATTACAATCTTAATTACAATTATTTGTTTTGGTTCTTTGGCTTCAGATGCCAAGTACAAAGAAGCAATGAGCAAAGCAGTGGAAAAACTAAATCATGCATCTTCGGTTGATGATTTTATGGCAGCTGCCAACATTTTTGAACGTATTAGTCAAACAGAACAAGAACTATGGCTTCCATTGTACTACGCAGCTCAATCTTATATTGTGGTTAGTTTTATGGAACAGGATATTTCCAAAAAGGATCCAATTTTAGATAAAGCACAACAATTTTTAGACAAGGCTTTCAGTCTTACAAAAAACGAGTCAGAACTTTATGCTTTGCAGGCTTTTCTTTATCCATCAAGAATAACAGTTGACCCAATGGGGCGTGGCATGGAGTATATAGAAAAAATGAACCAGGCAATTGAAGATGCTATTCGTTTAAATCCGGACAACCCAAGAAGTTATTATTTGCGAGCTGTAACTACCCTAAATATGCCTGAAGAATTTGGTGGCGGAGCTGTGGCTGCAAAACCTATTTTTGAATTAGCACAAAAGAAATTTGATGAATTTCAACCTGAGAGCTCGATCTCTCCCAATTGGGGCAAAGAGCAAAATTATGAGGAGTTAAGCAAACTGTAACTTTTAGTCATTGCGATTTTTTTAATTTATTGCCCTATCAATTAAAAAAACAAAAACAAAAGGTTGCCAAATAAATTGGCAACCTTTTTAAAAAGAACATCTAAACAAATGAACTTCCAAAGGTAATTGTTCAATTTAATGCTGAATTTCATTCGTCTTTATTGTTTATTTAAAGACGACTCATGTAACTCACATAATTTTCTTCCAGTTTCTCAAAAGGAATTGATTATGCTCGTTTCAACAACTATAATTCATCAACACCTTTTTTAAACAAAAAAATGAACAAAGCCTACCTTACTATTAGTTTCTGCGTTGTAACAGAAGTTCCGCTATCAACTGAAACCAAGTACATTCCTGATTTAAAACCAGTAATGTCAATTCTATCCGAAGTGCTCAAATCGTTTACTTCTAAAACTATCCTACCTGCTATATCTCTGACAGTTACTTTACCTCCAACGAAATTGGAATTTATTCTTATATAATCAGTTGCAGGGTTTGGATAAATATTTACTGTAATTTCTTCAATTTCTGAAACGCTTGTTACAGTTTCAGGTAACAATACTGCATCAATAACATGTACTACGCCGTTGCCTGCTTCAATATCGGCTACCGATACCATGGCATCGTTGATATATACTCCGTCGGCTGTAATTTTTACTGTAATGTCTTTTCCAAATACGGTCTCTATCATCTGACCATCTGACAAGTCTGTGCTCATTGCTTTACCTGCTACCACATGGTACAACAGGATATCTGTTAATGCTCCACTTGGGTCTTCCAGCAAACTTTCTACTGTTCCTTCAGGTAGTGCTGCAAAAGCTGCATCTGTTGGTGCAAATACTGTAAATGGCCCTTCGCCCATTAAAGTCTCTGCCAATCCTGCGGCTACTACTGCTGCCTCCAGGGTAGTGTGTGATTCACTTTCGATTACTACATCTGCCACTGTGGCCGGCATCGTTGGTGGTAACAATACTGCATCGATTACATGTACTACGCCGTTGCCTGCTTCAATATCGGCTACCGATACCATGGCATCGTTGATATATACTCCGTCGGCTGTAATTTTTACTGTAATGTCTTTTCCAAATACGGTCTCTATCATCTGACCATCTGACAAGTCTGTGCTCATTGCTTTGCCTGCTACCACATGGTACAACAGGATATCTTTCAAATCACCTTGTGGTTCTTCAAGTAAAGCGTTAAGGGTTCCTATGGGTAAAGCTGCAAAGGCTGCATCTGTAGGAGCGAAAACTGTAAATGGCCCTTCGCCCTGTAAGGTTCCCACTAAATCCGAAGCTTTAACCGCTGCTTCAAGTGTTACATGAACATCACTATTTACAATTATATCGACTACTGTTGCAGGTAGGTCTGAAGGGACCAAAACCGCATCAATGACATGAACCACTCCGTTATCAGCTTCAATATCTACCACGGTAACTTTGGCTTCATTAACAAAAACTCCATTTTCACTGATAGATACTTTAAAGGTTTTATCATCATCGTTAAATGTCTCCACAATTTGACCATCCGATAAATCCGTGCTCATAATTTCACCTGACACCAAATGATACAATAATATGTCAGTTAGTGCACCTCTTGAATCTGCCAACAGGGCATCAATCATTCCATCCGGAAGTGCATTAAATGCATCATCGGTTGGAGCAAATAGGGTAAAAGAACCAGAACCTTCCAAATCATCAGTAAGATTAGATTCGTTTAACGCTGTTTCCAAAATCGTATGATTCGGACTGTTTTTTACTACGTCTGCAATACTTTCCGCTTTCGACGTAAAAATGCCGGCAAATATGACCGACAAAATAGTTAAGTAAAATTTGTAAGTTTTCATAACATTTGCATTTTTTTGTTTAAATCATTTACTAAAACATTAAACATCAACTTTTGTTTAATTATTCCTATTTTTATTTAAACATTTTTAAATATTTCCTGCATGGCTTTAAAAACAAAAACCCTCTATACTTCTTATTTTCTGAACTTTAACAACATTTTTTTAATGATTTTTTTTATTTTACTACTGGTTTATAAATACATTTCTAACTGGTCATACTGATTTTTGGTTCTCTTTAGGGATAAATTGCAGTTTTCTTTTCATCGGGTACAATCCAATTTTTTTACTTGAGTTTTGGAAAACAAAAAATTTTAAATACATTTGTAAGCGATTACTCACTTTTAATCATGACAGAAAAACAAGAAAAAATATTACAGGCAGCTTTAATACTTTTTGCCAAAGAAGGTTTTCATGCAACATCAACCAGCAAGGTTGCAAAACTTGCAGGTGTTTCTGAAGGATTAATCTTCCGGCATTTTGGAAACAAAGACGGTTTGTTGCAGGCTATTCTTGAATTCGGTGCTGAAAAATTGAAAGATTTGGTCGTTGATATTGTTATGGAACCAGACCCAAAAGAGTTAATTAAGAAAACCATTCAAATGCCTGTAAACGTTGACAAAGAAGACTTCGATTTTTGGAAATTACAGTTCAAATTAAAATGGGAACTTGAGGTAAACAGCGATAAAAAGATGGAACCTTTACACATGGCCCTGGCAAATGCATTTAGAAAACTCGAATACGAATCACCAGAATTAGAAGCAAGTTTGATACTGTTATACATTGAAGGAATTTCATCATCCATGTTAAAAGGTTCAAATTTGAATGTAAATGACATGATTCAACTTCTAATGAAAAAATATGAACTTTAAACAAAAAAATTTGTTGAAAATTGCAAGTAAGTACTCACACATGATTTATTAAATGATTAGATAAAAATGACAAAGATTAATGAAACAAAACCTGTGTTGGTTACCGGAGCAACCGGCTATGTTGCCGGATGGTTGGTAAAGAAACTTTTAGACAACGGTTATACAGTTCATGCAGCTGTAAGAAATCCTAATAATAAAGAAAAGCTCCAACATTTAGATGCCATCGCGGAAAAATCAGAAGGAACAATCAAATACTATAAATCGGATTTGCTTGAAGAAGGCTCCTACGATGAAGCAATTAAAGATTGTGAATTGGTATTTCATACGGCATCGCCATTTGTCACCGATGTTAAAAATCCGCAAAAAGATTTAATCGATCCTGCTGTTTTAGGGACACAAAATGTTTTGGATGCTGCAAATAAATCCATGTCGGTAAAAAGGGTAGTTTTAACCAGCAGTTGCGCTGCTATTTACACCGATGCTATCGACTGCAGAAATGCACCCAATGGCGTTTTAACGGAAGAAGTCTGGAATACCACAGCTTCCCTTGATTACCAACCTTATGCTTTTTCAAAAACATTGGCAGAAAAGAAGGCATGGGAAATGGCTGAAAAACAGAACCAATGGGATTTGATTGTTATTAATCCGAGTTTTGTAATGGGCCCGGCGCTTAATCCAAAATCAAACACTTCGGAAAGTATAAATATTCTTACACAAATGGGAGACGGGACCTTTAAAATGGGTGCACCAAAAATGGGTATAGGTATGGTTGATGTTCGCGATGTTGCTGAAGCTCATTTTTCAGCGGGTTTTACACCTTCTGCCAAAGGACGTTTTATAACATCGGCTCACAATACCAACATTCTGGAAATGGCCTTAACCTTAAAATATAAATATGGAAAAGATTACCCTCTTCCCAAAAGGGCACTGCCTAAATGGTTATTAATGATTGTGGGTCCAATGGCTAATAAATTATTTTCTAAAAAATTTATTAGAAACAATGTAAATATAGAGTGGAAAGCAGACAATTCTAAAATCAAAAAAGAATTGGGAATTCAGTTTCGACCCATGCAAAAAACAATGGAAGACTCATTTCAGGTACTAATTGATAGCCAAATCATAAAAAAGAAATAAAAACAAACATGCATCTTCTTTTATTCAAAGAAATAATTTGAGTGACAATTTTTTAGAAAACAGATAACAATGAAACAATATATTCCATTTATATTTTTTGGCCTGTTTATTACAATATTAATTGCTGCCAACATTTACCTGGCCCGCAGGTTCAATTTCTATTTTAGCACTGAAAACGCAAGAATTTTTTACGTCTTGTTTTCTTCGCTAAGTTTACTAATGTTTTTTGGCATGATGCCATTAACCAATGCTACAAGTGTTTTTGCCAGTTTTGTTTATATCTCAGCAGCTGTGACAATGGGGGTTTTGCTGTACTTACTCCTTTCAGTAATTACAGTTGATATAGTGAATATTTTTGCAAAAATGAAACCACTGACTTCAGGTCTTTTAGTGCTGCTGCTTACATTTTCGATTTCTCTGTTTGGCGTTTTAAATTCCTGGAATACACAAATTACAAGACACGAAATCGCTATCAACGGACTAAGTAAGGAAATTCGCGCCATGCACCTTTCCGATATTCATATCGGGCATTTCAGAGGGAAAAACTTTCTAAAAAAACTGGTTAATAAAACCAATAAAGAAAATGTAGATGTGGTATTTATAACCGGTGATTTGTTTGACGGTAAAATTAATCTTACAAAAGAGGAGTTGATTCCATTGACTCAACTAAATGCACCGGTATACTTTGTCGACGGCAATCATGATAAATACACTGATGTAAAAACAATAAAACAATATTTAAATGAAATAAATGTAAGTGTTCTCGATAATGAAATTATAGAATTTGGAGAATTACAAATAATCGGATTAAACCATATGCGGGCCGATAGCAGCACCTTTAATATGCATGCTGAAAGTAATCAGATTACTGTACAATCAACACTGGCAACATTGTCTCCAGATAAAAATAAGCCAGCGGTACTTTTGCACCATAGCCCGGATGGCATTAAATATGCCAACCAGCATGGGGTGGATTTATACCTGGCAGGTCATACCCATGCAGGCCAAATCTTTCCAATAAATTTTATTGCAAAATCGATATTTGAGTTTAACCGTGGACTTCACAATTTTAACGGAACCAGAGTCTTTGTTTCTGAGGGTGCCGGAACTTTTGGACCTCCAATGAGAGTAGGTACAAAAAGTGAAATATCTGTTTTAACATTAAAACCTTTTTAACATGAAATTTTACGATTTAGAAATAAACTCTCCTCAGGGGAAAAAGATAAAAATGAGTGAATTTGAAAATAAAGTAGTACTGGTGGTCAATACCGCAACAAAATGTGGTTTGGCTCCCCAGTTTGAAGAACTGGAAGAATTACACCAGAAATACAAAAACAAAAATCTGGTTGTCCTCGGTTTTCCTTCAAATCAGTTCTTAAATCAGGAACCTGAAACAAATGAAACTGTTGAGGAAACATGTAAAATCAATCATGGCGTAACTTTTCAGTTAACAGAAAAAATTGATGTAAACGGAGAGAACACTCACCCGGTATTTTCGTATTTAAAGAATGAGCTGCCGGGAACCTTTGGAAATAAGATAAAATGGAATTTTACAAAGTTTTTGGTAGGCCTGGATGGAAAACCTTACAAAAGATATGCTCCAACAACAAAACCGGCAAAAATGGAAGAGGACATAAAAAATCTAATTGAACAGGTACAACAGATATGAAGAAAGTAATTTTGACCGGAGCAACAGGAATGGTTGGCAAAGGTGTTCTTTTTGAATGCCTTGAGCACGATTCAATTGAAGAAGTATTAGTCATAGGTAGAAATGAACTGGGAATGAATCATCCGAAGTTAAAAGAAATAATTCACAAAGATTTTACCAGTTTCGAAAATATCAAAGACAAGCTTACAGGTTATGATGCTTGTTTTTTCTGCTTGGGTATAAGTGCTGCAGGACTAAAAGAAGAGCAATATAAAAAAATCACTTACGATTTTACAATGGCCCTGGCAAAGACACTTTTGAGTCTTAATTCAGATATGACTTTTAATTTTGTTTCCGGAGTTGGTACAGATTCAACTGAAAAAGGCAGAGCGATGTGGGCGCGGGTAAAAGGCAAAACGGAAAACGATCTTTTAAAACTTGGATTTAAAAATTCCTTTATGTTTCGCCCTGGAGCAATAATTCCGGAAAGGGGTATAAAATCGCGTACAAAAATGTACCAGTTTATCTACGATTATTTTATGTGGCTGGTGAAATTAATAAAAGCAATTTCTCCAGATTCTGTGGTTACGACCACTCAAATCGGGCAGGCAATGATAAACTCAGTGTTTGAAGGATATACAAAAGATATTCTGGAACCCGTGGACATTATTGTTTTGTCTGAAACTTAAACACCCTGGGCATTTAACTGTTAAGCAAAATAAAACATAAGTTATGAGCAAAGAAAAATGGACTTCAGAAAATATTCCTGATTTGAAAGGAAAAGTTATAATCGTTACCGGTGGAAACAGTGGTTTAGGATTCGAGTCAGTAAAAGCATTTGCTAAAAATGGTGCCGAAGTAATACTTACCAGCCGTTCATTGGAAAACGGTAAAGCTGCAAAAGAAAAAATCGGACATGTAAAAGGAAATATTTCCATTCTTCAACTCGATTTGATGGATTTTTCCTCGATAAAAGATTTCGCTGACAATTTTAAAAAGAAGTATAAAAGACTTGATGTACTGCTTAACAATGCCGGAATAATGACCACTCCATATTTCTTAACAAAAGATGGACTGGAAGCTCAGAACGGCACCAATCATTTCGGACATTTTGCTTTAACAGGATTGTTGTTTGATTTAATCAAAACAACTTCAGGTTCAAGAGTTGTTAATGTTAGCAGTATGGCTCACAAACAGGGTAAAATGGATTTTGAAAATCTGCTTTTTGAAGATGGAAAGGGTTATACTCCCATTAAATCATATGGCAGATCAAAATTAATGAATCTGCTTTTCACTTATGAGTTGCAAAGAAAATTTGAATATCAGAAAATAGATAGTATTGCGGTTGCTGCACATCCGGGAGTTTCGAATACCAACCTTGCACGTTACATAGAAAAGAAAATGTATTTCAAATTATTAATGCCATTAATGTCGCCCTTTATGCAGGAACAGGATATGGGTGCATTACCGCAAATTCGTGCATCGGTTGATCCAAATGTAAAAGGTGGTGAATATTATGGTCCAGATGGATTTAACGAAATGAAGGGGTATCCTGTCAGGGTGAAATCTAATCCGGCATCACACAATATTGAAGACGCAAAAAGATTGTGGGAGATTTCTGAAAAATTAACCGGTATAAAATACTAAGGCAAAAAACAGGAATTTATAAATATTATTCATTTATATTTTGATAATTTTGGATGAAAGAAAAATTAAACTAAATCTAAAGTTATGAAAATTACCCTGGCCTTTCTCCTGATCGTACTTTTCCCAACCATTTCAATTTCTCAAATTAGCAAAGTTTATGATGACCTCTCCATGAAGAGCGAAATACTCAACATGAACAGAAAATATGCCATTTACCTGCCTCCTGATTACGAAACTTCGGAACGTAGTTATCCTGTATTGTACCTTTTACATGGAGCCGGTGATGATCAAACCGGCTGGGTGCAGTTTGGTGAAGTAAAACACATTGCCGATAAAGCAATAGCAGAAGGAAGTGCAACTGCAATGATTATGGTTATGCCCGATGCCAATACGGGGCAAAGAGGTTACACCAACGATATCAATGATGAATGGCGATACGAAGATTTCTTTTTTGAGGAATTTATCCCATTCATTGAAAAAACATACCGAATTAAAGCTGAAAAAAGATACAGAGCAATTTCAGGACTTTCCATGGGAGGGGGTGGTACCTTCTATTATGCCTTACATCATCCCGAATTATTCTCTTCTGCCTGCCCCTTAAGTGCTGCAACCGGACCTTTAACCATAGAAGATATGGAAAGGTATAAAAGACGGATGAATGTTGAAGAAGCGTCGGACGAAAAAATTGAAGCCTGGTATAAAAAATATAGTGTATTGGAACTGATTAAAAACATGCCTGATGATCAAAAGAAAGCGGTTCGCTGGTTTATTGATTGTGGCGACGACGATTTCCTTTATGAAGGTAATTCTTTGGTACATATTGAAATGAAAAAGAATGAAATTCCACACGAATACAGAGTTCGGGAAGGTGCCCACAACTGGACATACTGGAGAGAATCTCTGCCTGTGGTTTTATCTTTTGTTTCGGATGCTTTTCATCAGTATTAAATTCACAATTTTCATTTATTAAATCATCACCAACTTATAGCATGAAATGTAAAAGAACACCTCTTACAGTGATTTTGATATTTTCTGTTTTATTGCTTTTTGCACAAGATAGAAGTGACTGGTTTGAATTCTATCTTCCATGGTCAGATTCTTCAAAAACAGTCACAGACATGTCCGCATACCTGGATCCTCCAGCTGGAAAACATGGATTTCTACAGGTTACTTCAGATGGTCACTTCAAATTTGAAAACAAAAATGAAACCGAAAGATTTGTTGGTGTCGTAAATGTTGCCATTGCCAATTATCCAGGCAAAAATGAAGCTAAAATTCTTGCTGCAAGAATGGCCAAATTTGGAATTAACCTTGTCCGCATTCATCTAATTGATGTTGAGGGAAACAACGGCTTATTTCAGAATTCAGCAAACAATACCCTTCAGATTAGCACTGACAGGCTGGACAAAATGGATTACTTTATTAAATGTTTGAAAGACAAAGGAATCTATTTTAACTTTTGTATTCATGCCGGAAGGATTTACAAAAATAATGACGGTATTGATTCGCAGGTAGAAAATCAGCAAAGCAAATATGTTACATTATTCAACCAAAAAATTATCGATCTTCAAAAAGATTTTTCTAAAAAAATTATTGGACATACTAATCCGTACACGGGACTAAGTTACGCTGATGATCCGGCAATGGCCAATCTTGAACTTACCAATGAAAACTCAATGTTCAACGGATGGATGGGGTGGAACTCTGATTATATTTTTGGTGATGTTAACGGCGGAATCGGAGAATACTATTCAAAAGAACTGGATAGCCTCTTTAACAACTGGCTAAAATCCAAATATGACAATGACAAAAAATTAGCCGATGCCTGGTCGGGAAATGAAGACGGTCAATCTTTCGAGTTAATAAAAAACGGTTCATTTGAACAAGACTTTGCATACTGGAATAAATTGGTTACCGGAGGAGCATCAGCAACAATAACTGCTGTTAATTCTGCGGCTAAACATGGAACTAAATCAGCTAAAATTGAGGTAAAAACACCCGGTACTCAAAACTGGCATATTCAGTTAAAAAGCAACAACTTTCAGGTTAAAAAAAACCATTCATACAAAATAGCATTTTATGCAAAAGGTGATGTTGAAAAAGAAGTGCAATTAGAGGTGATGGAAAACCAAACATGGAAATGGATTTTAGGACCAAAATACATTACTGCCAGCGAATGGAAATATTATGAATTTTATTTTAATCCTCAGTTTGACTCAAATGCTTTAATTATTGCATTTAACTGGGGTCAGCAAACGGGTACTTTTTGGATTGATTCAGTTAGTGTTTCCGAATCTTTTGGAACCGGACTGGAACAAGGTGAGTCGCTTGCCAAAAATAATATTTCAAGAACAAAAAACTCTCAAATCGGTAAGTATACCAAACAAAGAATTGGCGACAATGCCGAATTTTATTTTGACATTGAAAAATTGTACACAGAACAACTAACATCCTATTTAAAAAACGATGTTGATGTTAAATGTCCGGTAACTTTTACCAATAACTATTATGCCCTGGCAGATTTATATGCACAATCACAGGCTGATTATATAGATTTTCACATGTACTGGGACCATCCTCACTTCCCGGATGGTTGGTCAAACACAAACTTTTTTTTAAAAAATAAATCCATTTTACTTTCTCCTGAAAGTTCAACAATCAATAAAATACCGCTAACCCGGGTAAAAAATATGCCTCATGTATTAAGTGAGTACAATCATGCTTATCCCTATATTTTTCAAACAGAAGCACCTTCCTTACTTTATGCTTATGGTTCTTTTTTTGATTTGGACGGAATTATGTGGCATGCATATTATGATTTTATGAACAGGTATGGCCAGCGACATCAGGACATGTTTTTTGATATTGCAATGCACCCTGTTATGATGACACAAATGTTGCTGGCTTTACCGTACAGAATGAAAACGATAAAAAAGGCGAAAAATATTGTCGAAGCACAATACAAAAGACAAGATGTTTTTAATAATACCAAAACCTACAAAAACAGTAGCGTTATAAATCTCGAAAATGCTGAATACGGGACGTCATTCTTAAAACATGGTTTTCAACATACCGGTTTTGAATCAGATACATCTTCCTTGTCTGAACCTTTTAACACTCCGGGAAATGTGATAACCTCAGACACGGAAGAATTAATTTGGGATGGAAATCAGGGTATTTTTAAAGTAAATAGTCCGTTTTGGCAGGGAGCAACCGGATATCTGGGCAGTAAGAATGTTGATTTAAAGAATATCTCAATTTCCGATGTAACTACAACAGATAATTTGGACTTTGCATCTATTCATTTAATTTCTTTGGATTCACTTCCTATTGGGCAATCAAAAAGAATGATTTTACTTATCAGTGCACGATTGGAAAATGAAGGATTACAATGGAATGCAGACAAAACATCTCTTTTAGCGGCAGGCGGCAAAAAAGCTCTGTGCGAACCGGTTAGAGCCAGGATTAAATTTAAATACTCAAGTTCTGATTCTGTTTCAGTTTATATTTTGGATGAAACAGGATTAAGAAAAGATTCGTTAATTATTAATCAGGAAAATTCAGATGCAACTTTCGAATTAAACAAAACAACACTATGGTACGAAATTAACAACCATATTTCAAAACCTGTTAGCTCTCACGGTTCAATTTTGAATCCAAACGAATACATGAAAATTTATCCGAATCCGGGTAAAAATCACTCAACAATTGAATATTTGTTTACAGAAAAAAGCAAGGCTGATTTATTGGTCTTTAACAATCTCGGCAAAATTATTATAAAAGAACCTGTTGAAATTGAAGGGAAAAATAATCAGACTAAAATCCTTGATATTTCCAGTCTGAGTGACGGTATATACTTTTATGGTTTTCAGTTTAGCAGCGGAAAAAGAGTTCTTGATAAACTGATTGTACGAAATCAAAAATAAAACCAGGATTCAGAAATCAATTAAATATTCTTTGGTAATTTTCGGAGGAAAAGAATTAAGCCACCAAAAATCTTTTAGAGAAGTTCCCAGCGGAAATGCGCCAACATCATTCCTGGAATTATCCTTATCGTTATAAATTGGATCAGGATGTCCGGAATCAACAGCCGGCGAAGGCTTTTTTAATCTAAAATCTCCGGATTCGGGATCTTCAAATAAAGGACTGGCAAGGATTGTATTTTCTCCTTTAATGGAGTACACAGTATCTTTTAACCAGGTTTCCAGATAAACAGGAAACCGGGTTGTATTAATATCGTGAACAAGATTATAGTCAATTTCTATTTTTTGAGTCTTCATCATTTCAGGCGATAATAAAGAAGTTCGCCCAATTTCAAACGGACTGTTTTGGGCAAAAATATTGTTCCTGATTTTCACATCTTTCAGGTTAACCGAGTACAGGTAACAGCCTCCGGTTAACCAATATTGCGGATCGCCGGAAAAATTATGACCCCAACCGTTTTTGTAAAAAGTATTGTTATAAACTTCTACATTTTCTCTTGGATTATCTGCCCCCCAGCGTGAAAAAAATAATCCGGTTGCCCTGTTGTTATAAATCAGGTTGTGATGAATTTTTAGATTTTTTGTATTTGGCCCTTCTTCCGAAGAAACTGCAATTCCTGCTTCACAATTATGCACTACATTTTCGTACATTTCAATATTCTGTAACTGACCAAACCAGCCATCGATGTACAATCCCTGCCGGGCACAATGATGAATATAATTATGATGTACCTTTCCAAAAGACGCTGTCTCTTTTACATCTATACCTTCTTTTTTGCAATTGTAAACATGATTATACGCTACTTCAAAATAATGCGGACCTGCCATACTTATTGCCTCGTGTGGTGCTTCACTTCCACGATAAGGATTCCAGCTCATTTCCATATCGCTGGCATTAATAACTGTGTTTCCAAGAACTCTGATATAGCTGCAATGTTGCCATGCTGCAATTCCGGGCGACAAACTATTAATAGTAGTACAGTTAATTATGTCAATATTTTTGCTCTCCCGGATATTAATCCCTGAACGATGCGAGTTTTTTACAGTAATATTTTTAATCCGAACGTATTCAGCATTTTCAATTTGAATTAATCCTTTATTAAACGGATAAGTTTCAGTATTTCCAATGTTATAATCCAGGCCGTCGAAAATTACATCAGTATTTTTTTCGCCCTCAATGATAATCCAGTTTTCTTTGTCACCCTGTTTTGAAATTTTAACAGATTGTTCCAGGTTATAGGTTCCGGGAAGTAAAATCAGGATTTGACCAGCATTAAGTTTTACAATTGCCAAATGAATAGATTTTAAAGGATTTTCCCTGGTTCCGTCATTTTTATCGTTGCCATTTGTAGAAACATATATTTTTGAATTACTAATCTGTGTTTTATTTGTAGTATTGTCTTTAATAATTTGCACGGCTGTAACAGGATTTACGCAAATAATTATCAATAAAATTTGAAAAAGTTTAAAGGGTTTGAAATACTTCTTTTTCATGAACTTAGGTTTTAGTTTAGAATTTGAAACTAAGGATTTATTCATTTTTTTTCAAAGTTTAGGTAAAAAATTATCAATTCAGTATTAACTTTCAGAAATTTCAATTTAAAATGAGACATACATTTTCAATTATACTTGTCCTGTTTTTGTTTTCATGTCATTCAACCGGAAACAGTCAAAACAATCAAAATATTCATTTTCAGCCTGAAGATCAGGAAATTTTAAGTCAGATTTTTACCTTGTTCGCTAATGAAAAAGATTCACCCATTTCGGTTTTAATGGTTAAAGTTGGCACTTATTTTATGGAAACTCCTTATGTCGCGCATACGCTGGAGGTTGAACAGGAAAAAGAAGAGCTGGTGGTAAATTTACGTGAACTGGACTGTACCACTTTTGCTGAAAATTGTTTGGCAATATCAAGAACTATAAAAAGCGGCAAACACACATTTGAGAAATTTACAGATGAACTCAGGAAAATTAGGTACCGAAAAGGTAAAATTGAAGGCTACCCTTCCCGATTACATTATTTTAGCGATTGGATATTTGAAAATGACAGAAAAAAACTTATTCAATCAGTTTCTGAAGAGATTGCTAATATTCCTTTTCAAAAGGAAATAAATTTTATGAGTACGCACCCCGAAAGTTATGTTCAGCTTAAAAATAATCCCGGGATTGTAAAAACTATATCATTACTTGAAAAAGAAATTTCAGAAAGGGAAATGTATTACATTCCTAAAGAAAAAATAGGTCCTTTTAAAAATGAACTGATGGATGGCGATATTATAGGTATCACCACAAACATAGAAGGATTGGATATTGTCCATGTAGGAATAATTATTCGTAAATCAGGTAAAGTTCATTTGCTTCATGCTTCTTCTGATGAAAATAAAGTAGTTGTATCTCAGAAAACATTTGAGAAATACCTGGTAGAAAGTAAATTTGCCAACGGTATAATGGTCGCCCGACCATTTTAGTTAGTGTAAAAATAAGATTGGGTTAGAATGTTATCATCAAAAAGAATCCATCAGTTTTTAAACATACTCTTATTATTGTTTATAAAAAAAGATGTAAATTGATAAACATTCTTCTCATAATCTTGTTTTTATGAAGCAAAAACTAAATTAACATTTGAAAAAATTAAATTAACATCTATGAAAAAACAATTAAAAAAACTACTGTTGCTCGTGGCAGTTTTTGTTTTAGCTACGACTGTTTATGGCCAGGCGGAAAAAGTATTAAATCTTGGTGGTATAGGTACCGGATTATATGCAGGACTTGAATTTCCTGTGGGTGGTGTAATTACAGTTGGACCAGCAGCATACACTGACTGGAATTTTGACAAGTTTGTAATTGCGGCTAAAGGAAATTTTTACTTTGACAATTTATTTAATTTGCCTCCCGAGTGGGATGTTTATGCAGGTGCTAATGCTGGCTGGAAAATTTCGGATGATGGACAATTTAACTGGGGTGCCCAGGTTGGAGGCCGTTGGTTCTGGAACGATAAATGGGGGATTAATGCAGAATTTGGCGGAGGCTCCGGTGTCAACGGAGGAGTTGGAGTAACCATGAAATTCTAAATACTTTGTAGTCTTAGAAAATTTATATGACATAAAAAAAATACCATCGATAAACGATGGTATTTTTTTTATGTCAAAATCTTTTAAACGTAAAGTTATTTGATTCCCAACCACCATTGAGAAAAAACCTGGGTAGTGTCTTTTAAATATACCGGTTCTCCAATTTTAGGAGTAATTAATGGTTGATTAACGTTTTTATTGGCTTCAGTAATTGCTTTTAAAGGCTCATCCCAGCTATGGTTTGCCAATGCAAACTTTGAAGAATGAACAGGAAATAATCTTTTTGCTTTTAAATCTTTTGCTGCCTTCAATCCCTCTTCCGGCATTAAATGAATATACTTCCAGCTTTTGTTGTATTGCCCGTTTTCCAGAATCGCCAGGTCGAAACCATCATATCTTTCACCTATTTCTGCAAAATGTTCATCATAACCACCGTCACCGCCAATAAAAATCCGGTAAGTTGGAGTTTGAAAAACAAAGGACGCCCAAAGTGTTTGATTTGATTTCGGGCCTCTTCCTGTAAAATGTCTGGCCGGATTAATTTCAACCAAAAATCCTTCTTTCAGATCAATTTTTTCGTACCAGTCCTTTTCAATTATCTTTTCCGGTTCGTACCCCCATTTTTCCAGGTGTGCACCCGTTCCCAATCCGGTTATAACTTTTTCCACTCTGGGTTTTAATTCAACCACTGTTTTGTAATCCAAATGATCCCAGTGATCATGGGTAATTATCAAATAATCTATATCCGGTATTTCTGCAGGAGTATAAATATCAGTTCCCTTAAACGCCTTTATCATAAAGCTAAATGGCGATGCATTACCACAAAACACTGGATCAACCAGGATTTTCTTTCCATCGATTTGAATAAAATATGATGAATGTCCAAACCATACCAGCACATCCTCTTCTGCCGCAAGTGAAAACAGATCTGTTTTTATGGAAGGAATCACATCTTTTGGCCTTCTGTTTTTGGCATTAACCATATCCTTTAAAATACCAACTACGCCACCCTCTCCGGTCATTTGAGGTGTATGATTTAGATTAACAAAAGAGCCATTTTTATAGTTTGATGAATTCTCAATTTTTGCTTTTCGCTCACCGCTGGGTAAATCACCAAACTTTGGATGTTTTAAAAATAGCCTGATTCCAACGATGCTTAGAATAATAACAACTGAGAAAACAATCATAATTTTAATGACTTTACTTTTAAACATAACTATCTGTTTTACAAATGTGGCGGTAAAAACCACAATACAGCTTAAAACAGGGTTAAAACCAAAAAGTTCTTAATGAAAATTTTTTATTGGCGGGTTTTAAAATACCTTCTTAACAAGACCTTTTTTAAATCGCGCACAATTACCTGGTGGGCTATAATTTCCACATGATTGTAATGGGGCAATTCCCTTGTGGTTTTATCAATTTCGCGATCCGTTATATCTACCTGGTAAAGCACCGAAAGTAGCAGGTCATAATTTCGTTCCAAAAGCAAAGAAATTTGCTCAACCAGTTGTAAATGTAACTCATTGTACGCCTGATCTACATCTCCTGAAAATGTAATCTCAACACCGAACATGCCAAAATCTTTCATAATCTGTTGAGCTGTTTCCCGCACTATCTCATCTTTATTGAGCAGACCTGCAACATTATTATTGGTAACCCGAGGTAAATTCATTTGTAGTTTTTTTCAAAACTATGCCAAATAAATATCAACTCAAAAGCTAAACCTGTTTAAATCCAAATAACCGGTAAATAATTAGACAAATGATTTTCTATTTTTGCAAAATGAAGAACGTAGATAGAAAAAATCATTGGGAAAATGTATTTAAAACAAAAGATACAACCCAGGTAAGTTGGTATCAACCCAAACCAGAGACTTCATTAAATCTGATAAAAAATCTAGGTCTGACCAAATCTTCCAGAATAATTGAGATCGGCTCGGGAGACAGTTTTCTTGCTGATTACCTGCTTCAGGAAGGTTTTAAGGATATTACTTTACTCGACATCTCGGATACAGCTTTAAATACAATAAAACAGCGGCTAAAAAAAGATATATCAAAACTTGCTTTTTTGGCAGCAGATGTAACAGATTTTAGTCAAAAACAAAAATACAATGTTTGGCATGACCGCGCCGTATTTCATTTTTTAACAGACGAAAAAGATATTCAGAAATATGTGCAAAATGCTTCAGATAAATTAATTCCCGGAGGATATTTAATTGTTAGTACATTTTCAACATCAGGTCCTGACATGTGCAGTGGTTTAAAAATCCGGCAATATTCTGAGGTAGAACTTACCAATACTTTTAAAAGCGGATTTAATAAGCTTGAATGTTTTACCGAAAATCATCAAACTCCCTCAGGTTCAATACAAAATTTTATATTTTGTGTTTTTCAGAAAATATAATCAGCGTAATTCCTGTAAATTTTTTTTACTTTTATTCTATAAATCAAATTAAACCAATTATTATGAGAAACCTGATTTTATCTGTCGTTTTAGTTTGTACATGTTTTTTAGTCAATGCACAGGTTGCACCTGTTGAAGGTGAATTTAGCAGTCCCACAATTTCAATAGGAGTTGTTGTAGAAGATTTGGAAAAGTCGGTGGATTTTTACACCAATATTATTGGGATGAAAAAAACCGGCGGTTTTGATGTGGATGGCGAAAAGTCAAAAGAATTGGGACTTACAAATGGGATATCATTTGAAGTTACTGTATTAAAATTGCAGGACAGCCCTGATGCAACTCAATGGAAATTAATGAGTTTTGGAACCAAAAAGAAAGGGAAAAAACCAAATTTTATTAATGATGATATTGGGATGCAATATATAACCATTTTTGTAAATCATTTGGAGCCGATTATTGAACGTATCGAAAAAAACGGAGTAAAAATATTGAGCGGCAAACCATCTTCTTTGGGGAACGATACCTATTTTATTTTGGTACAGGATCCTGATGGAACATTTATAGAACTAATTGGACCAAAATAAAATCCGGATTAGGATAGCTGTATAAATAAGAACAATTAAAATTCTGTAAGAAACAGTAATGTAACAACTTACAGGATTTTGTTATTTATAAACATTCTAAGAACTTTTTATTTATTTGTTTTTTTTATAAATTCGAACAAAAAATAGATTTGTTCAAAAAATCAAATTTGTAATGAAAAGAGAGAACCGGAAAAAAGCTGCTTACAGAAAATTGACTTTGAAGGAAGAAATTTTCAATAGTATCACTCACGGCATCGGAACGCTTTTAAGTATTGCTGCATTGGTAATTCTTGTGGTAATGGCAGTTCGCAAAGGTGACGCATGGCATGTGGTTAGCTACTCAATTTATGGTTCTTCTCTTATTTTGTTGTATTTATCATCCACATTATATCATAGTTTTACAAAAGAGAAGATTAAAAATCTTTTTGCCCGTTTTGACCATGCCGCTATATTTTTGCTGATAGCAGGAACTTACACTCCGTTTTTACTCACTGTACTCAGAGGAACACTGGGTTGGGTTTTGTTTGGCATTATCTGGGGAGTAGCCCTGATTGGTGTAGTTATCCGCTCAATTTATCTGACCAGGTTTAGAAAATTAATGGTTGGTTTATACCTGGCCATGGGGTGGTTATTTGTTGTAGCTGTTGGTCCAATGATAAAAAATCTTTCGACGCTTAGTATTATTTTTCTTTTTGCAGGTGGGATTTCATATTCTGTTGGAGTAATTTTTTATGTCAACCGTAATTTAAAATATGGCCATGGAATATGGCATTTATTTGTTTTAGGAGGAAGTATTATGCATTTTTTTGCAGTTGTATACAGCTTGCAGTCTTAATTCACTGACAATAAATTTCAAAGCTTTAATTAAGATTCGGATTAAAGATTTACAGCAGACTTTCCATCCAGTTTAATAATTTCCCCATTCCATTTAAATTCACCCTTTAAATCTTTTGGAAGAGTAATTTCACCCTTAATCCCGGTTTTTCCGTTTCGTTTCAAATTAAAATATATTGTTCCGTTTGGATGGGGCATTTTCCCTTTTATCTCTTTTAAATATCCCAGGTATGGCTCTATTTTTACGGTTTTAAATCCCGGTGAAGCAGGTTCTATTCCGGCAATTGTTGCAAGAAAATCGTAATTTGGACTGGCACTCCATGCATGACAATCGGAACGGGTTGGGTCAGGTTTTTCGGCAAAAGTTGTTAATCCCAAATCCAGCATATCATGCCAAAGTCCCATTGTTTCAGGGTATTTATCAGATAACCCTGCAACTTTCAGAGCTTGAGTTAGATAAAACCTAAAATACATTGTTGGTTGTATTAAAGAATTGTCTTTTTCAAACCGCAGAACAAACTCCTTTATTTCGTTTTCATCAATTGCACCCGTTAAAACAGCAAATATCTGGGCATGCATGCTAAATTCATCTTTTTCATGTGAATCAGCAAAATATTTTTTATCGTCATCCCAACAATGTTTTTTTACTGCCACAATCATATTATTTGCGATGTTTTCATAATAAGCCGCCTTATCCTTATTTCCCGCCCATCTGTATATTTTTGCAGCATGCCTGGCTGAATAAGCAACATGAAGGCTTAAAATTGAAGATCCACCTGAAATTCCACCCTGAGGTACTCCACCCAGATGCACGGAATTATCCCAGGGCCATTCATCTGGCCAATCTACAAAATTCCAATAACCTGTGCGCCCAAGTAATCCTGTTTCTTCATCTGTCTTAGAGATAAAAAAGTTAAGTACATTATCTATTCCATTAAAAAACGATTTAACAAATTCCGGGTCATCACGATGCATCCAGTAATCGTATACCATATCAATCCAGTAAAGAGAATAAGGTGGAATTACCTGTGGCCGTGAGGACGGATATCGGCTCATTGTAAGTCCTTCGCTGAATCGTGAATCATCGAACATTTGAATGGCCTTACGCATTAAACGGTCATCACCGGAAACGTACAATGAAATTAATGCCTGGATTCTTGTATCTCCCACATATTGCATTTGTTCATAATAAGGGCAATCATAATAGGTTTCACCTGCGCATAAACGAGCTGTTCGCCAACCTACATTCCATATATCCGTTAATTCTTCATCATCGCTTATAAACTCAGCATTATTTTGAAAAGGATAGCCGGTAAATTCACTGTAAAAATCATTTATAATAAGCGGCTCAGATTTGGTGGTAACGGTTAATTCAAGGTATCTCCAGGTGCGCAACCAAAGAGGACGGAATTGTCTTTCATTCCCCCCGTCGGGTAAAAAATAATCGATATATCCACGCATAGTTTTCCCTTCTATTTCATTGCGATTCCCTTTAGTATTATTTTCATCAAAAAGTGCCTCTGCATACTGTAATTCAATTTTAGAATTTGCACCATCAGAAACTATTAATTCAGGATATGCAGTGGTTAATTCTCCCTGGTCCAACAGGATTTTCACCGTAGTATTTGCAGGAATTTTTAATGATTTTTCGCCTTTAACAAAAGCGTCACCAACATTAATATTTGAACTTCGACGAATCTTGTTAAAACGTTGAAGCCTGGCTTCCATCAAAGGGATTTCGCGTGGTTCAAGCCCCCATAAAATACCAGATCCGGCCTCTTTGGGTCTTCCCTTATCCAAATTGGAAGCATTTTTCCAGTTGGAATCATCATATTGAACTTTTTCCCAGCCCCATGGATATTTTTCTCCATTCACTTCATCACAGGGTCCAACAACTATAAAAGATCCACCGGTTTTTTCTTTGTCAACTATAGCCGGTTTAAAAGCTTCATTTTTTATTACTTTCCACGAAGAATTGCTGTCAACAACCTTTTCGCTTTCTGTGTTTCCCTGAACCAGGAGTCCTGTTTTTAAGGTATGTTGCGCCCATGGTTTCTGATTTGAAAAATTCCAGACTACCGCTGCCAAAACATTTTTGCCCGGTTTTAGATACGATGCGATATTCACAGTTTCATATTTCCAGTGCATTAAATCCCCCCGTGCCGGTCCGAAACAAACAGGGATACCATTTACAAACAGCCGATATCTGTTGTCAGCTGTAACATGAATAATAAATTCTTCCGGAATTTCATTGATGTCAAATTTCTTCCTGAAATTGTAAACTCCATAATCCAGGCCAGAATCGTCGGGGTATGCAATCCAGTTCGCTGACCAGAAATCATTAAGAAGTTTAGGATTTATTTTTGATTCAGGCACCTCATCTGCCGCTGATAAACTGGTAAACAGAGCGGTAAAAATCAGAAAGAAAATTTTATTCATGGTTTTGTAATTTCCGTTTTTTTATTTCTGTAACATCAGGAATTTTTCATATGCGGCATCCCAATCCAGTTTTGGTGAAGGCATGTAAGTTTTTACCTCAAAAGAATTTCCAACAATCTCCCGGATTTCATTTAAAGAAATCACTTTTCCCAGGGCTTTGGCCTGCAGCATAATATTTCCTATCGCGGTAGCTTCGGTTGGTCCTGCATAAACGGGAATTCCCGAGGCATCGGCTGTTAGCTGATTCATATTTAAATTATTGGCACCTCCACCAATAATATGAAGTTTTTCGATTTGTTTTCCTGTAACAAATTCGATTTGTTTAATGGTGAATTTGTATTTCAATACAAGGCTGTCATAAATACATCTTGCAATTTCTCCTTTTGTCTCAGGCACTTTTTGATCGGTTTCGGAACAAAACTCTTTAATGGCTTTTGGCATATCTCCCGGATTAAGAAAAACAGGATTATCAGGATTTATTAAACTTTCGAATGGTTTAACAGCTTTACTCAAATCCACAATTTCCTGCCAGCCTAATTCTTCTTCTTCATCCCAGATTCGTTTGCACTCCTGAATTAGCCACATCCCCATAATATTTTTAAGAAAACGTGTAGTTCCCTCTACACCACCCTCATTGGTAAAATTCATTTCCAAAGATTTATCAGAAACCACGGGCTTCTGACTTTCAATCCCCAAAAGCGACCATGTACCCGAACTTAAATACGCCCAGTTTTCTCCTTTGGCAGGAACAGATACAATTGCAGAACCGGTGTCATGTCCTGCAACCGCAATGCAAGGGATACTTTTACTGCCTGTTTCTTCCAATACTTCAGGCAACAAATTTCCCAGAACGGTCCCCGGTTGAACAATCTCTTCTGTTAAATGGGTTGGTATTCCGGCTGCTTCAAAAAGCTTCATTTCCCATTCCGCTTTTCCCGGCTTTAACAATTGCGACGTACTTGCGATGGTATATTCATTTTTCTTTATACCGGTAAAAAGATAATTCAATGTGTCGGGCGCAAATAACAAACTATCTGCAATTTTTAATCCCT
>CAJXZG010000007.1 GCA_913063265.1 uncultured Prolixibacteraceae bacterium
TTATATTAACTATTAAAAATTCTTATTATGAGAAAGTCATTTGCATTTATTTCAATGATTATTGTGGCGGCATTTACAGCAGTGAATTTTACATCGTGTGAAAAGGATGATCCCATTCCGGCTCCCACTGTAAAAATACTGGCAGATATTGATCCAAATGATCAGTACACTGTTATGCTCACCGTTCAGGCAACTGATGCGGAATCGTATATGTGGAACTACGGTGACGGTGAAAGCGCCACAGTTTCAGGAAACCATTCCTATACATATGATGCTTCAGGGGATTACACGATTACTGTAACCGTTACCAACCAAACCGGAACAGCGTCAGCATCTGCAGATATTACTATTAATCCATCTATTCAGGAAATGTTGGCAGGTGTTGATGCTGCCGGTAAAGAATGGGTTCTTTCAACAACTGCTTCAGCAGACGATGGAGTTGGACCGTTAGCAGAAACTGAGCTAATTGTTAATCTTCCGGTTGCGTTAGTTGGAGGTGACCTTTTAGGATATGTAAATTTACCGGAAGAATATGACAATGTTTTCACCTTTAAACCTGATGGCAGTTATACAGTCGACAATGTAAATGGACAAAACCTTTGTACTGCTATAAAAGCCATTATGACTACTGGTGAGCCGGAACCGGGAAATAACTGGACGTATGGCGGTTTAGGTTTTGCCACAATGCCATATACAGTTGACGCAAGTGCTAAATGGAATGTAACAGAAGATGCAACAATTGCTTTTGCTGCTATGAGCGAAGATCCAACGAGTGGGGAAGCAAATCCTCCACTTACACCGATGGATGTTAGTTACGAAGGTGTTACTCAACTTTCTATTTCAGAGAACGGTTATTTTGGAATTTTAGATTTGACGAATTATGTCATTATCAGATCCATTTCACCGGACAAAATGCAGGTAGATATTATTGCACATACTACTGTTGCACAACCCTCAATTTTTGTTCGTGCTACAATGGTACCAAAAAAATAAAGTTCCAGAGAGGAGATTTATAAACTGCCGATACTCTGATTTCGGCAGTTTATCTTTTTTACATTTTCATTTAAAAACCATACTCCTATGATTTTACGATATACAGTAATTCTGTTCATCGCGATGATGTTTTTTGCCTGTGGCGAAAGAGGAAAAGTGATGGAGAACAAGGGTTTTATACAGGTTAAGGATCAAAAATTCATTGATCCACAAGGTCGTCAGGTACTTTTAAGCGGAATAAACTTTATCAGTAAAAATCCTGCTGAAAAATATATACCCCCTCAGGGAGTTGAAACATTTCAACAATTCAAAAGCTGGGGATTTAATTGTATCCGTTTAGGGATAATTTGGGATGGTTTAGAACCGGAACCCGGAAAATACAACGAAGATTATCTTGCCGAAATTGATAAAAGAATTCAGTGGGCGGCAGATAATGGAATATATGTTTTAATTGATATGCATCAGGATTTATATGGTGCCAAATTCTCTGATGGAGCACCCGACTGGGCCACGCTAGATGAAGGGAAAGATCATTATACCGGCGCAGTTTGGAGTGATTCTTATTTAATCAGCCCGGCTGTTCAAACTGCTTTCGATAATTTCTGGAAAAATAAGCCGGCATCCGATGGTATTGGTATTCAGGATCATTATGCAAATCTCTGGAAATACCTGGCAAAAAGATATTCAAAAAATACAACAGTAATTGGTTACGATATAATGAACGAACCTTTTATGGGTACTTCGGCAAATAAAATTATGCCTACGATGTTGGAAGCTTATGCCGAAATTTTAGTTCAGGAAACGGGTCAGGCTCCACCTACTGAGGAAGAATTGCTGATGATGTGGAGTGATGAAGAATCAAGGCTGGAAGCTTTAAATCTTATTTCAACCAGGGAGAAATATTCTAAAGTAGTCGATGCAATTTACAGCGATAATGCCTCTTTTGAGCGGAATGAATTACAATCTATGTACCAGAAAGTAGCTGATGCAATTCGGGAAGAGGACCAAAACCATATACTCTTTTTAAATCATAGTTATTTCTCAAATACAGGTGTTTCAACCGCAATTGAAACTACAAAATTAGCAGATGGAACAGTTGATAAACAAGTAGCTTATGCTGCTCATGGTTATGATCTGGTGGTTGATACTAAAGAAGTAGAAAATCCAAGTTATGAACGTGTTGAGTTTATTTTCGATAGAATTGCTGAAAGTGGAAAGAGAATGAATGTGCCCGTTTTAGTGGGCGAATGGGGAGCATTACATGGAAAATCATTAAAAATGGTAGAGACAGCACGACACCTGGTCGGCCTTCTGGAGAGTCATAAATTTAGTAACACTTATTGGGCTTTTTATAATAATATTGAAACATATTCCTATTTTAAGAATGCTATTATCAGGCCTTATCCACAGCACATTTCAGGATCTTTAGTGGAGTATAATTATGATTTTAAAACCGGTGATTTTACTTGTATTTGGAATGAAACAGAACAAAGTAAGTCCCCTACAATTATCTATGTACCTAATCTTAAACTATTATCAAAAGAGGATATTAAAACGACACCGTCCGCAGAACAAATTGTTTTTGAGTACAGCGATAAATCAAATGCAGGTAAACTTTTCATATCACCCGTAGGTGAGGATATTGTAAGGACAGTAAGCTTTTGTCTTCAAACCAGGAAAGGGGATGAAATCTCCATCCAATAATTATAATTTCAGGAATTCAAATTATTTAGTTCAAAGCCAGTGATAAATCAATTCATTTATTCAATTGTATTTTTTTTTGCGTTCAATCTCAACGCCGGTGGCCAAAAAGAAATAAAAACCAATGTTGTAAATTACAAAGTTCATACATTTTATTATGGATGGTTTGGAAATCCTGAATTTGATGGAAAATATAATAACTGGAACCACCAGATAATTCCGCACTGGATTGATACTACCTGGAATAATGCCGGCAGTTTCCCCGGTAATGATGATATTGGAGCAAACTATTATCCGGCCTTGGGAGCTTATAGTTCAAATAACCCCGATATTATTTCCAAACACATGGAATGGATCAAGGAAGCTGGAATTGGTGTTTTGGCTATTAGCTGGTGGGGACCAAATTCATTTACTGATAAATCTGTTTTGGCATATTTAAACCTGGCGCAACATTTTGGACTTAAAATTACTTTCCATGTAGAACCCGTTTATAAATCAGTAGAAGAATTCAAAAAATTATTAGAGTATTTAGTTGAAAAATACAGCAATCATCCGGCATTATTTAAGTATCATGGAAAACCCATGTATTATATCTACGATTCGGGGAAAGTGAAATTTCATGAATGGAATAAGTTACTCAACGCTAACGGTGAGCTAAGTATTAGAAATACAAAACTCGATGCTGTTTTTATTGGCCATTGGGAAAGAAGGCTTGATGGCGAATTTATAATTAAATCAGCATTTGATGGTTTTTATACCTACTATGCCAGCGATGGATTTATGTATGGCTGCATCACTTCCAACTGGCCTGTATTGGCAAATTTTGCAAAAGAAAATGATTTGCTGTTTATTCCATGCCCGGGCCCGGGATATATCGACACCAGAATTAGACCCTGGAATACCAGAAATACTAAAGACCGTAATAATGGGAAATACTATGAGCAAATGTTTATGAATGCTGTAAAGCTGAATCCCGACTTTATAAGCATTACATCTTTTAATGAGTGGCATGAAGGCACCCAAATTGAGCCTGCCGTCCCGAAGTCAATATCAACTTTCACTTACAAAGATTATGGGAAGGAGACTAACCCTAAGTTTTATATCCAAAAAACGAGAGAATTAATAAATAAAATGAATCAAAAAGAATGAGATTAAAAGCATAAAAATTTCAGACTTGTTGTTTTCAATTATAATCTAAAACCTCCTGGAATCGGTTAAATGAATATTCAAATAAATTACAGAACCGATGCTACAGAGCCAGAGAAACCACTTATAACATTGTTAAACTTGTTAAAAATGAACATATCTAAATAATAAAAACATGTCTTTTTCTGGTACTCTCTTTTTCCATATATGTAGAGATATCAGCTAAAAATGTGAATGTAAATGACTATGGAGCAATAGCCAATGACGAAATCGACGACAGTCAGGCCATTCAAAAGGCACTAAATGAAGCAGCGTTGGATGGTGGTGTTTGTATTATACCTGCAGGTAAATACCGTTTAAACAAAGAATTAGTTGTTCCCAAAGGAGTTACGCTGAAAGGTAGTAGTGAAGTCACACCACACCCTTTTACCCCTGTTGCATCTGTATTAAATATTTATGCCGGGAAAGGGGATGTAAATGCGGCATCTGCCATTACCCTAAAATGGAATGCATCTGTAAAAAATATGATAATTAACTATCCGGAACAACAGCTTCCCAATATTATACCCTATCCATGGACAATTCAAATTGACGGGCAAATGTGCCAGGTACTTGACGTAACCATGACCAACCCATACATGGCAATTGATGCTGGCTCAAAAAGTAACGAGCTGCATTTCATAAGAAATGTGTATGCCTGTCCGTTAAAGATTGGTGTTTATGTCGACCAGTGTACCGATGTGGGAAGATTAGAGAATGTACATTTTAACCCTAATTTTTGGAAACGGTCTACTCTGAAATCTGAATTGCCTGAAATTCCGGAAGGTTATAATGGTGGCAGAGAAGGCTTTCTTAACGAATTTATTGCTTAACTACCTGCAGGAAAATCTGATGGGTTTTAGGTGCAGGCCAGTTTAAAATACTGCTTGCAACATACTAAAATCCGTTGGTTCCATTCCAGTTTCTTAACATTCAATTGGGTATGTTTCATATATTTTATATAAGATTCCTGTTTATCCCAACTATGGGTAATTCACCCCATTTATTTGGAAAATTGCTGCAAGGCGGAGAAATTTGGCTCATTCATTCACTATTAAAAATTATTTATTATGAAAAAGTTTTTGTTATTTCTTTTTGTTACTACTCTGTTTGTAGGTTCCTTAAGTGCCGATAATAAAAATTCGGAATCCGGGTTAATCGGAGAATGGAAGTTTGAATGCCCCAGTGCCCCTTATGGTTATACTGCAGGTTCCATATTTGTTTTAAAAAAGGAAGGGAAACTTGAAGGATATGTAAAATTTTCTGACGGCTATAAAATTGATCTGAAAAATATTGATTTCTCAGAAAACACTTTTAAATCAGGAATTTATGTAGACTATGAGTACGTTGGTCTTAAAGCTACCCTTGATGGAACTAAAATGAAAGGTACTGCCAATTCGCCTGAAGGAGATTTATCATTCACGGCAAATAAGGTGGAATAGCTATATCTGACTAATCCTGTTTTGGGCTGTTTTTTCCTATTAAGTGAGAATGAAAACCAACATTTGCCTTTCAGGGAAAAAGCAAGAACCAAACAGGATAGTTTCCCTTGTAGATCTAAATCGCACCTTTATAAGTAAGACAGGAATTTAAATGACTCTACCTCCAGGCACTCTTTAATCTTTTTGTCCTGTTGATTGATAACGACCAACTACGATTAATCCAATTAAAAAACATGCATCACACCCACACCAAATTGAAAATATTCTCTTTACAAAGAGAAGTTCATTTCAATTATGATACCGCTGCTATCATACAATTTTAATTATATGATAAAAACAGCGTTTTTATTTTTTTTCTGTCTTATTACTTTGGATATATACTGTCAGGATTCAGGAGAAATAGTTGGAAGTATCGATTCTATTCAGATTAAAAAAAATTGGCGGACCAAAGATCAAATTATTTTACAGGAGCTTCTGTTTAAGAAAGGTGATGCGTTTTCAGAAGAATCTTTGCAAAAATCGATTTCCAGGATATGGAATATCGGTAATTTTGCCAAGGTCGATTATACGCTGGACACTCTTGTGGCAGGGAGCTACATGATTACAATTATAGCAAAAGATGCTTTTACATTATTGCCCATTTTCTCATTTCATGGTAACCGTAACGATTATCAATTGGGTCTTGGTGTTAAGGATAATAATTTTTTAGGTCGGAATATATCCCTCGATCTGGTTGGGAATTTTGGAACAACCAGAAACGATTACCAATTAGGTATAAGCCTTCCCCGTCAGCTACTTTATAAAAATATGGTTTTAAGTTTCAATGCATCAAAAGGTATCGGGAAGAATTACACCTATGAAAATAATCTTAAGAATTCAGCAGTTGCCTTTCATAAGTGGAATATTTCGGGAAGTATTGGGAATCCCTACCATACCGATTACAAATATACTTTCTCACCTAATTTAAGTTGGAACTTATTTCAACATAAAACCGATTCAACCTTATTAAAAGACGAGGAAGTTATACATCCGGATAACTACAAAATAAGCTACCTGTCCCTCTCGGTAAATGAATCGATAGGATTGATAAATAGAATTAGGCATCAAAAAAACGGATATTCGGCATCAGTTGGTTTTGGTGTAGGAATTGGACTGGACAAGAACAGTCCTACATATACGGGTGTAGGCTTTAACGTAGCTTATTATAAATTATTAAACCGAATAATTGAGTTATCAGCTAAATTTTCTACCGGATATACCACTGCTACAAAATCGTCACTTATTTATTATCTGGGGCCGGGTAATATCCGGGGGCTTTTAACCGGACAGGAATATGGGCAGGGTTATTATTCCGGATTAGTTAGTGCAGGGTTTACCTATGTTTATCGCGATTGGTTTGCCCTTGAGCACAGTGTTTACAGTAATTTTGGGAAAGCCGGTGATAATTATTTTAATATGTACAGATCGGTTCCCCGGGTTTCATTAGGAACAGGAATTAAAATATGGATACCTCTTATTCCATGGCTAGAAGCCAGTGTTCATTTTTCCTGGCTAAAAGGAAATAATAATTGGTTCTATTTATCAATCTGATAGCAAAGGCTTTAATAAAAAACCATTTGTTCCTGTATTTTTATTATAGCAATTCCAGACCTTACATAACACAAAACCGATTTTTATCTGTTTTTCAAAAAAGAAAAGGGTAACTATATAAAGAAATCGAATAAAAATCCGGGAAATTATTTATCCCCTCACAGGATAGGTTCATATAATACTAATAATGATGGCATAGATGAAATACTTGCCGGAGCAACTATTGTGGATGAACAGGGAGAAGTCATCTGCCATTTAAATACTGACATAGTAAAACATTGGTATGAAGGTCATATTGACGGTATTGTAACTATGAAGCAAAATAAAAACAATATAAAATTAGCAAAGTTTATATCCGAAAATTATAAATTGTGTTTCAACTGCAAAACCCCGATGTTATTTGGTGATTCCAAAAGTTTAATTATCAAAATGGGAAGCTAAAATAAGATAAATTTAATAAGCTCAAAACAGATTGTGTTAAGTAAAATGCAATTTCAGTCGGCGGACCGAGGCAGCATTTTTATTGCGCTGATTTATCAATCAAGTAAAAAGAATTTTTAGTTATTTTACCAAAGATTAAAACAATCCTGTAAAATTGAAACTAACAAGGTTTATAAATAATCATTTCAGTCTACTTGACAAAAAAAAGGATCGCCTTCTTTTAATTATTACAGTATTTGTTTTCAGTGTAGCATTTCTTAACCTTTTTGTTCCATTTAATATTAATCGTTGGTATTCTGATTCAGGAATTATACAATTTCTGCGTCTATCCGGTTATGGTTTTGTAGTAAGCCTTGTCTTTTTATTCACACAATTTCCCTTAAGAAAATGGTTTAAACAAGAGCAATTCAAGATTAAATTTTACATTTTATGGCTGCTGATTGAAATAATATTAATCAGCATGGTTTATATGTTTATGTATGGAAATCCTATCGGTAACTTTTTAAATGATTTTATTTTTTCAATTCGTTACACCGTTTTAGGCATAATACTTCCCTATTCTTTTGCACTCATGATTATTTATTATAAAAAACAACGTGCGGAAATACATTCTCTAAGGGATAATATGAATATACCTTCTTCTGAAAATCTTTTAAAATTAAGTGATGAAAAAAAACGGGTTAAATTTTCCGTTCTGACTTCAAGCATACTTTATCTGGAGGCGGCCGATAATTATGTGTATATTTATTACACTGAAAACGGCAAAGTAAAAAGAGAGGTTTTGAGAAATTCCTTAAAAAATCTCGAAGAAAAACTAAAATCGGAGTCAATAATAAGGTGTCATCGTTCATACATAGTGAATTCCCGACAAATTGAATCTGTTAAAAAATCCGGAAAAAATCTTCGCCTTAAATTAAAACACTGCAATGAAACAATCCATGTTTCTCAAAAATACCAGTCGTTATTTCAGTAGACAACATATTCATTTGAGTTGTTCGTCCCCGTGATGCGCAATTATATCATATTCATGCTATTTAACGATATAATTGCTGCTAAATATTGTTGTGTACAACTTATACCCCGGTAGTTAAACACTAAATAATGTTCAGCAAGTAAAGCCATTGTTTTTATCACACCGTAAAAAGGTAAGTATTGTTTGGCAGAAAGCCTGCAAACTCAATCAGTTTTTCTTATAATCAGATTTCAAAAACAGTTGACTTTTTTATCTCGTTTCCAAAAAATGATTTATAACAACAAAATATTATTCATTTTATGAATCAATACTTTGTTCTCATTTGAACTATTTTTGTATGTTAGAAAGAACATATTGAACTTTACTATGTAGTTAAAAGTTGCACTTTTACCATTTAAATAAAACCTAATAAAAAATCAGAATGAAAAACACTATATTTTACTTACTTCCTCTTATCTTTTTTATTTCATGTACATCCGGCTCTAAGAACGATCCCTGGATTGCGATGGCGCCTGCAGGCAGCCGTTATGTCGAAATTGATCATACCGGCGAAACCATAATCCCCAATGGAAGGATATTAACACCTTCAGGTAAAAGTATCATTGTTGCACCGCATCCTTTCGGTCTGACACTTAGTCCCGATGGACAAACGGTTGTAACTGCCAATTCAGGAACAAATCCATTGTCCATAACAATCATAAGGGATATTCTTTCCGAAAATCCTGAAATTCAACAAGTGCCACCGGGACCGGCAACCAATAAAGGAGTGCTTGCTTCTGTTTTTATGGGACTTGCAGTATCAAAAGATAACAGTCGGGTTTATGTGGCTGGAGGTCAGGAAAACTGCATTTATATGTTTGAACTGAAAACGGGTGCTGCGCTGGGCCGAATTGATTGTTCATTTGTCTCGGATGATGTAGACTATACCGACGGATATATTGGTGATCTTACATTATCGGAAGACGGGTTAAAACTATATGCTGTAGACCAGATAGGATTTCGCATGTTGATAATCGATACAGAAAAAGAGGCACTTTTGCATAGTATTCCGGTAGGACGTTACCCATTTGGTATTTGTCTTTCACCGGATGAGAAAAAGGTTTATGTGGCAAATGTCGGGATGTTTGAATACAAAAGGATTGAGGGGATCACCAGAGAGAATATAAATGATAAAGCGTTAAAATATCCTGTATTTGCTTATGGGAGTGAGGCGATGAAAAATGGTTATGAAACGGAGGACAGCCTCAAAGTTCCCGGTCTTGGAGAGATGAATTCTCCGGAAGCATTTTCGGTATTTACGGTGAGTCTGGAAGATTCCGGGAATCCGCAAGTGATTGCCAAAACAAAAACAGGTCATTTGGTGGGAGCACCTGTTGAGGGGATTCCGGCTGTTGGAGGCGCCAGTCCGAATTCTTTGGCAGCAACGGATGAATACGTTTTTGTTACCAACGGAACCAACGATAATATTTCAGTAATCTCCATTGAAAAAGATACAGTGGTACATACCATTTACATCAAACCTGATGATAGGATCAAACAGTTCAGAGGAGTCATTCCCTTTGGGTTGACTTTATCACCTGATCAGAAAAGACTTTATGTTGCTTGTTCAGGAATAAATGCTGTTGCAGTAATTGATGTGAGTATATTAAAAGTTGTCGGTTATATTCCAACCGGTTGGTTTCCTTCCAAACTAAAGGTAAGCAAAGACGGTGAAAAACTGATTGTAGCCAATGCAAAGGGTTTTGGAAGCGGTCCCAATGGAGGAGCTGCGTTTGAGCGTGG
Source organism: uncultured Prolixibacteraceae bacterium (assembly GCA_913063265.1). Classification (GTDB taxonomy): domain Bacteria; phylum Bacteroidota; class Bacteroidia; order Bacteroidales; family Prolixibacteraceae; genus Draconibacterium. Next base: position 10,108 of record CAJXZG010000007.1, read on the forward strand.
AACAGAGGGAAGTTACATCGGATCTTTAATGAAAGGTACGGTGCAGGTGCTGAATATACCAAATGATGAAGAATTACAAGTGATGACTGATAAAGTAATAGCTAACAATTTTAACTTTCAACCGGCATCAGATACTCTTTTTCAATGGCGGAATAATAATCCGGTTCCCCTGTTTCCCGGAGAAAAAGAAAGTCCCATCAAACACATTGTTTTTATTTCAAAAGAGAACCGTACGTATGATGAGGTTTTCGGTCAGCTTGAAAATGGGAAAGGTGATCCGGGGTTGGCAAGATATGGCAAAGGGGCTTCTTTCAGAAACGCAAAAAATACATTGTCGGTTGAAAACGCCGATGTGATGATCAATCATCTGGAACTGGCCGGTGACTTTGCAATTTCAGATAACTTTTATGTAGATTCAGATGTTTCTGCCGACGGGCACCGGTGGTTGGTAAATACCTATCCAAACGAGTGGACAGAGACCTGCACCGCTGCCAGTTATGGCGGTAACCGAAGTTTTAATTTTGATTCCAATGCCCCTGGAATATATGCCATGAACGGTGCAGCAGGAGCCATTTATCCGGAAGATTACAATGAGGCTGGATCAATGTGGGATCACCTGGAAAGAAATAATATTGATTTTTATAATTTCGGTTTCAGCATCATGTTTGAACCAGGGATTTATGATGAAAAATACAAATACGAGGGCATACGTCATTACATCAATTACCCGCTTCCCAAACCCATCTGGGACCGTACATCCAAACAATATCCCACCTATAATATGGCTATCCCGGATCAATTCAGGGTCGACCAGTTTCAGAAAGAGTTTAATGAGAAATGGGTAAACGGACAAGACACTATGCCGGCGTTCATGACGGTAATCCTCCCAAATGATCATGGTGCCGGAGACAGACCTGATGCGGGATATCCTTTCCGGGAAAGCTACATGGCCGATAATGATCTGGCAGTTGGACGAATTGTGGAATTTCTTTCGCACACAAGGTATTGGAAGAATATGCTAATAGTTATTACAGAAGATGATGCGCAAAACGGTGTCGACCACATTGATGCGCACCGAAGCCTTTTAATGGTTATTTCTCCCTGGGTGAAACGAAATTATGTAAGCCATGTACACTATAGTTTTGGTAGTATTTTTAAAACATTCTGGAACATACTTGGCATGCCCTACCTTAACCAGTACGATGCCGCAGCCAATGATCTGGCAGACTGTTTTAGCGATACATCCGACTACACTCCATACCTGGCCAAACAGGTGGATTCCGGAATTTTCAATCCACAAAAGGCACTGGACCCATTTGATGAAAATTTTAACTGGAAAGCTCTGGATGAATCACCTGTGATGGATAATAAAGAAGATATGATCAGAGAAAGCAAGGAAAAAGACGAGTACAGGTTGGAAAACCGTGAAAAATAAAGATTTCAGTACACAGATGGCTAAAATTTAAGTATAATGCTAAGTTCAGATAAAATGAAAGTCGCACAAAGTTTGAATGATTTGCAAATGACAACTTCGACTGGCTTTCAAAAGGTCACTTGTTGGATTACGGTATTATCTACTTGTGAATCATAAACTTATATTTAATGCTAGTAGGTCTTTTTTTGATTTGTATCTTCAAATCTATATACTCAATTTCAACTCTTTCAAACCAACATTTTTTATTAGAATTTAAATTCTGACATTTAATAATCGCAGATTAAATCAAGAAATAGAATTATAATATTTATATTCAAAATTGTAAAGACTAAACCAATAAAATGAAAATCACAAGTATAATCATATTCCTGCTCATTACTTTATCCACATATTTAACAGGATGCCGACTATCTGAAAACAAAAATGGAAATAATATAAAATCTCCAAATATTATTTTCTTTTTAGCCGATGACCAGGATAAATACGATTATGGATGTTATGGAAACAAAAAAGTATTTACCCCGGCAGTTGATCGTTTAGCCAAAGAGGGATTATTATTTGAAAATGCCTTTACTGGTCAGGCCATTTGTGCGCCTAGCCGATCTCAGTTATACACAGGTAATTATCCTCTAAAAAATGGTTGTTTTATTAATCACATCAAAACAAAAGAGGATCAAATAAGTGTAACAACTTACCTGAATGACCTTGGTTACGATGTTGTTCTTGCCGGGAAAAGTCACGTTGGCCCCAACAAAGTCTACAACTGGAGCCATGCCTGGAAACCTGAAAAAAAAGAGGGAGTCCCCAGGCCTTACCTTCCTTTAAATAAAATTGAAAACTTTTTCAAATCTGCAGAGAAACCTTTTTGTATGTTTATTACATCAGATTATCCACATGGTCCTTATTTTGATGTGGATGGGAAAACAGCAGATGATTTTAAATATTATCCTTTTAATCAAAGTGACTCCATAAATCCACAAAAAGTAAAACAAACTGCCGGGTATTACAGAAGTATTGAAGAAGACAATAAGCAGCTTGAAATAATACTTGACTGGGTAGATAAATATCTCGATAAAAACACCATATTTATTTACAGTGCCGATCATGGAAGAACGGGTAAATTTACAGTTTACGACCGTGGATTAAATGTACCGTTTGTAGTTCGCTGGCCAGGAGTTATCAAACCCAATTCCAAAACGGATGTGTTGATTCACTACACCGATGTGCTGCCGACCTTTATTGAACTTGCAGGTGGCAAATCTCCCAAAACCATCGACGGAAAAAGCTTTGTTGAAGTTTTAAAAGGAAATCAATCTGAAATTCACGAATATGTTTATGGAGTTCAATCCAACCAAAATATTCAGCAAACAGCAGTTTTCCCGTCAAGAATGGTTCGAAATAAAAAGTACAAATACATCAGAAATTTCAACTCCATTGAAGTTGTTGAAAATAATCTGGGTGATAACGAATATGTTAACACATTTATTAAAATGGGTGCTGAAAAATTTATACACATCCCATTTGAAGAATTGTATGATATTGAAAATGATCCATTTGAAATGAACAACCTGGCCAAAGTGCCGCAATATGAAGAAACCAAAAAAGAATTAATAAAAGAAATGTATTACTGGATGAATGAACAGGGCGATTTCCTTGTAAAAGAAAATTATATGCCTCTTTTAAAACCTGTTCACAACCATCTCGACAAGACATCGAAATTTAAAAAAGTACCTAAAGAATTGGAAAATACCTTAAAAGAAGAAGATTATTTAATCCTTCATTATTAAAAACTTTATCGATGAAATTCATAAAACTTGTTTTTCTAACAGCGATATTAACAGCCTGTCAAAACGGTGTTGAATTTAAATCCAAATTGGATCAATATGGTGGTTGGAAAGCAAAAAAACTTACCAAAACCGGATTTTTCCATACCGAACACGATGGGGATCGATGGTGGTTTGTAACACCGGATGGCAATGCTTTTCTGTCATGGGGAATTAATCATTACCATGCCGGATGGTGGGCACAGAAATATAACCGTGAACATTGGAATAAAACCTTTGGAGCTGAAAATATGCAGGACGAAAAGTGGGGACAAGGATTCAGAGAAGCTGCCATAAAAGATTTAAGTCGTCTTGGAATAAATACTTTGGGCTGGCACACTGATGCTCCAACTCTCACCGATAAGCCTTTTGGCGCTGTGTTTCCATACTTAAGAAGTTACAAACCAATCGTTTTGGATCATTACCGAAATCCGGAAGCAAAAGAATATCTGGATGTTTTTGCTCCGGAGTTTAAAAACAGATGTAAGGAAGAAGCTCAGAAAGCAGCTACCGATTATATTAATGACCCAATGCTGTTAGGTTATTGTATGTCTGATTGTCCAATATTCACAGACAAGGATATTCAATTTATGGGAGTAACCTCCTGGTCACGTGTTCTTCCCAATCTCGGTTTTGAGGCACCGGGAAAGAAGGTTTACGTGGAATTGATGCAGAAAAGATATTCTTCAATTAAAGATTTTAATTCAACGTACAACACTAACTTTTCTTCATGGAAAGAACTGGCCAAAACTGAGAACTGGAAAGAAAATACCGTACCAAAAAGTGATAACGAAAAAGTCGATAATGAAGCATTCACCCTGCTATGTGTTGATAAATATTACGAGGTTGCCAAAGCTGAATTAATGGCTGTTGATTCCAACCATTTGTTCCTCGGCGATAAATTAAACGGAAATACCGATAATCTGGAAGCCGCTTTAGAAGTTGCTGCCAAATATGTAGATGTAATGGTTTACCAATTTTATGGTACTTTGGAACAACAGGAAACCTTGCTAAATAAGTTGGTTCCAACAGTTAAAGTACCATTTATGAATGGTGACATTGGTTTTTCAACACCTACCGAAATGATGCCAAATCCACATGGACCGCATGCTAAAGACCAGACTGAACGTGCGGTATGGCTCAAAGAAAGTGTAAACACATGTTTTGCCCGACCAGAATTTATTGGCTGGCATATGTGTGGAATTATTGACACATGGAAGACAATGCCAACAAAAGAATATGCCCAGCATCAGGGATTAATGACTGTTACCGGGGAGTTTTATCCTGAGATGGAAGATGCGGTAAGAAATATAGCTGATAATATGTATAAAATTGCCAACACGAAATAAAACTAAAATACTTTCAAAATGAAAAAACTAACAATAACACTAACTTTTATTATGGCTTTACTGAATATGATTAATGGCCAAAATTATCCCCCTGTTCAGGAAGATTTAAGTACACGTCAGGTGCACCTCGATTTTCATACTTCAAAAGATTTGAAAAATATTGGGGCAAAATGGGATAAACAAGCCTGGCAAAATACCTTGAAAGATGCCAACGTAAATTCTATCAATATTTTTGGTAAAGGTCACCATGGATATTCTTACTATCCTACGAAGATTGGAACCGTACATCCTAATCTGGATTTCGATTTATTGGGACAACAAATTGAGGCTTGCCATGAAATTGGAGTAAAATGCCCGGTTTATTTTACCATTGGCTGGTCTGTACTTGATGCAGAACAACATCCGGAATGGATTATAAGGGATAAACAAGGAGAATCATCAGTATCACGAAGGACTAAAAATCTTAAAGAAAATGATCCCTTCCCAACATTTACCTGGGACCTTTTAATGCCTGAGGGAGATTATTTGGATATTATTCTGGCACAAACTGAAGAACTCTGTAAAAACTACGATATTGATGGATTTTGGTTTGATATTATACCAATCAATATGCTAAACTATAACGAAAGTGCCAGAGCCCAGATGAAGAAAGCCGGTGTTAATATCGAAAATACGGAAGAGGTTGAAAAATTCCATATCGAAAAAATCAAACACTTTTTAAAATCAGCAAATGAAGTGGTGAAAAAATATGAACCTGATGCTTCCATCTTTTACAACTGGACTTCCCATCTCAGCCAAAGTTTTACATTCAAATATAAATTATACGAATACAATACTTCTGTTGATTTAGAGGATCTTCCAACCACATGGGATGGATACAATGTGTTTCCGATGCGTGCAAAATTCTTTGCCAACGAAGGTAAACCCATGACAGGGATGAGTGGTAAATTTCATACGGCATGGGGCGAGTTTGGTGGTTTTAAATACCCAAATGCCTTAAAATATGAGGCATCTTCGATGATTGCTTTTGGAGCTAATGTAAACTTTGGCGATCAGCTGCATCCCAGTGGATTGTTAGATACAGAAACCTATCGCAACCTAAAAGGTGTGTTCGAATATGTTGAACAAATAGAAGATTACGGTCATGGTGGACAGCATGAAGCACGGGTTGGATTATGGTTGGCATATGATAATAATACAGAACAAGCGACAAGTCTCTTACTCCTGGAAACACAAACAAATTATGTAGTTGCCAATAACATGAAAGACTGGTCGAACCTGGAGGTAATTGTTGTGCCAGGTACACCTTGTATCAATGCGGAAGATGCCTTACGTTTTGAGGAATTTATTCAAAATGAGGGCAAATTGCTGATGCTGGGAGAAGGTGCATTAAAAGCAGATAGAAAGAGTTTTGTTTTTGATGTTGGGGCAGAATTTGTTGAAAATGCAACTTATGACATTGACTACACGGTTGTTACTGACAAGCTTTCGAATAATGTTGTAAGTTCACCATTCTTAAATTACATGCCTGCCTTTAAGGTTGAACTTCACGATGGAACAGAAGTTTTGGCAAATATCAGGGAGCCCTATTTTAGTCGAACAAAAGCACATTATACATCTCATCAGAATACACCAAACCAACTGGAAAATGCAGATCATCCTGCTGTATTCCGAAAGGGAAATATCGTAGTAGCAACACATCCATTAGATAAATTATACCAGGATTACGGAGCTCAAATTCATCGCGAGCTTTTCAATAACATTCTAAACTTGTTGGTTGAAAGGCCAATGGTAACAGCAAATATTCCAAGCTGTGGTCGTCTGAATTTATTACACTTCCCTGAGAAAAACAGGTATGTTGCCCATCTTTTGTATGCTTCACCAATTCAGCGCGGTAATGCGCAGGTTATAGATGATTTGCCTTATATACTAAATTCGGAAGTTACACTTGATGTTGAAAAGGATATCAAAAATGTGTACCTGATTCCCGGTAATGAAAAAGTGAATTTCAAAAAAGAGGGAAATAAAATTTATTTGACAATTCCCGAATTTAGTTGCCATAAAGCAGTAGTTTTTGAATATTAAAATAATAGGTAATCAAAATATTACTTTAACCGACAAATATATACTTATGAGAATCTGTTTAATTATCCTTATTCTAACAGTACTGGCAAGCTGTTCTGAAAAAAAAGAAACCGTTAATCCAAACATAATTCTGGTTTTGGCTGATGACCTTGGGTATGGAGATGTAGGAGCATTCAATAACGAATGTAAAATTCCAACTCCTCACCTGGATAAACTGGCTGCTGACGGAATGATATTTACCGATGCACATACCTCGTCTTCGGTTTGTACACCAACCCGGTATGGCATTTTGACGGGTAGATATAACTGGAGAACCAGACTAAAAGCCGGTGTATTAACCGGAAAATCAAAAGCATTGATTCCAAACGACAGAGCTACGATCGCATCTATGTTGAAAGAGGCAGGATATAATACCACTTTTATTGGGAAATGGCATCTTGGCTGGGATTGGGCTTTAACAGACAGCTCGAAATTTGGAGGTACAGGCTGGAATTTTACTGATTTTGAGAATATTGATTTTAGCAAACCGGTTACCAATACACCCAACGATTTGGGATTTGATTATGCATACGGACACTGCGGTTCATTGGATATGGCTCCTTATGTTTATGTTGAAAATGGAAAAGTTACAGCACTCCCGGATACTGTAACCGTAGATACAGGTAAATATACCTGGTGGAGAAAAGGCCCGACAGGTGCCGATTTTGTGCACGATGACGTTACACCTAATTTTTTCAGAAGGTCATTTGCCTTTATCAAGGAAAAAGCAAAAGAAGACAAACCCTTCTTTTTGTATTTGCCATTGCCATCACCACATACGCCTATTTTACCCACTGAAGAATGGCAGGGAAAAAGTAAGCTAAATCCTTATGGAGATTTTGTGATGATGATAGATGATTACATAGGTAAACTTAATGAAGTATTAAAAGAAATCGGCATTGAAGATAATACACTGGTTATTTTCACCAGCGACAACGGTTGTTCACCTGAAGCAGATTTTGATATTTTAGCGGGTAAAGGTCATCATCCAGGTTCTATTTTCAGGGGACATAAGGCTGATATTTTTGAAGGCGGGCACAGAGTTCCTTTTATCGTAAAATGGCCACTGAAAATTGCAAAAGAAAGTAAATCTGAAGAAACCATTTGCACCACAGATTTTATGGCAACCTTTGCTGAGATCGTTGGTCAAAAAATGGTTGATAATCAAGGCGAAGACAGTTTTAGTTTACTTCCTCTTCTTGAACAAAGAAAATACAAACAACCTTTTAGAGAGGCTACAGTACATCATTCTGTTAACGGAAGTTTTGGCATCAGAAAAGGAGATTGGAAATTGATTATGTGTCCCGGTTCCGGAGGATGGAGTTTCCCTGCACCCGGAAAAAACAAAGAAATAATTCAAACTTTACCTCCTATACAGCTATATAATTTAAAAAGTGATCCGGGTGAAACAATAAACCTTCACGAAGAGAATCTGGAAAAAGTCAATGAATTAAAATCGTTGCTCAAAAAATACATTACTGAAGGCAGAAGCACTCCAGGAGTTCCTCAAAAAAATGATTCAATAGATTTTGAATGGAAACAAATTGGATTTATAAACTAGAATTCGATGTAAAAGATTTATCATCGAATATTTGAAGCAAATGATACTATTTGATAAAATCATTTTAGACCCTGAGAAATGATAAAATTTATCTGAAATGAATAAAAGACAAATAACTATAAGAAATGTAATCTACACTGTTCTGGTATCTATGATATTAGGTTCGTGTTCTGTCAAACCTGAACAAAAACCCAATATCGTATTCATTTTTGCCGATGACCAATGTTATGATGCCATTCACGCCTTAGGATATAATTCTGAAATTATAACTCCCAATCTTGATAAACTTGCTGACAAAGGCACAACTTTTACACATGCCTATAATATGGGAGCCTGGCAACCGGCTGTCTGCCTGGCTAGCCGGGCAATGTTAAATACAGGCCGCTATGTTTGGGACGCAGCAAGGTTCGACAATCTTGCTTCACAGGATTCCCTTGCCCAAAAAGGTGAAATGTGGTCACAATTAATGAAAAAGGCAGGATACGAAACTTACATGACCGGTAAATGGCATCTGAAAATAAAAGCTGACAGTGTTTTTGATCATGTGGTTCATGAACGTCCCGGAATGCCTCAGGATGAATTTCTTAAGAATTATTCCTCTCTTGTAAAAAAGTTAAAAGAAGAGTATAAACGAAGTGGCGATATTTCAGAATTATTACCCAATGGGTATAGCCGTCCTGCTTCAGAAGCCGATACAAGTTGGATGCCTTGGGACAAAAGTAATGGAGGTTTTTGGGAAGGCGGAACGCACTGGAGCGAAGTTCTTGGTAATGATGCCATCGGTTTTATCAATCGGGCAAAAGAAAAAGAAACACCGTTTTTTATGTACCTGGCATTTAATGCTCCGCACGATCCACGTCAATCACCAAAAGAATTTGTAGATATGTATCCGCTGGAGAAAATTGAGGTTCCTGAAAGTTTTATTCCCGAATATCCCTATAAAGATGCTATTGGTTGCTCCCCGGTTTTGCGCGACGAGGCACTTGCCCCGTTTCCAAGAACTGAATATTCAATTAAGGTAAACCGCCAGGAGTATTATGCAATCATCACACATATGGATGTTCAGATTGGCAGGATACTGGACGCCCTTGAAACGTCAGGAAAAGCAGATAACACCTACATATTTTTTACGGCTGATCATGGTTTAGCCGTCGGAAATCATGGTTTAGCCGGGAAACAAAATATGTATGATCATAGTATTCGACCTCCTTTACTGGTAGCCGGACCCGGAATTCCAGAGGGTGGAAGGATTTCTGCAGCGGTATATTTACAGGATATTATGGCTTCAAGTCTTGAAATTGCCGGAGTTCAAAAACCTGAATATGTTCGGTTTAATTCTTTTATGCCACTTATCAGAGGAGAAAGAACTGAGTCTTTATATCCTGCAATTTATGGATGTTATACAGATGAACAACGTATGATTCGAAATGAAAATTTTAAACTTATTATATATCCAAAAATCAAAAAACTGAGATTATACGATATACAAAATGATCCTTTGGAACTGGTTGACCTAATTGATAAAAATGAATATGCTTCAATTGTTTCAGACCTATTGAAAGATTTTCAAAAACTACAAGTTGAATATGAAGATAATGTGAAGCTTGATAAAATTTATAATGACTACATTATTCAATAAAAAATACCGCGAAGCTATTTAAAAAAATTATCTTCGGCGCATAATAAGAAAACAGTTTAAATAATGTCAGCAAACAATAGATTTTTCACTATCATTTTCTTTATATCACTTTTCATTTCTGGAATCTTAAATGCCCAGAATTTAATTACAAATCCGGGCTTTGAAAACGGGATTACAGGTTGGGGAAGAAACATGAACAATGGAGCAATTGTGAGTTTTACAACCGATACAACTAATTCTCCTGAAGGAGAACAATATCTCAAATGTGTGGTTAGCAAGCTAGGTGCAAATGATTGGGATGTGCAGTTAAGATCAAATACATTTGCAGTAAATCAAAGCCATAAATACCGACTTACTTTTAAAGCAAAAAGCGAAACATCAGGAGCAGAACTTAAAGTTTATATTCAAAAGAATTCATGGATGGGAAAGAGTTTTACTTTAACTAATTCATGGAAAACCTATACCTACGAATTTTTCCCCAATGAAAACACCAAAGAGCTTAAATTCAACTTTGTAAAAATAACAAGTTACTTTGTTGATGATATTCTTATTGAAGATATAACTCCGGTAAACAGTGATTATAACACACCTCCGAGTTGTGTAATTACAGCTCCCCATGTAAATGCATATTATAAAACAGAGAGTTCAGTAACGATTAATGCTTATGCCACTGATATTGGTGGTTCAGGCCTGCCCGGTGAAATTTCAAAAGTTGAATTTTTTGTTGATGAGAATAAAATTGGTGAAACATCTGAATCGTCTAACAACACATACAGCATTAATTGGGATGCTCAGGAAGTTGGAGAATATCGCATCACTGCAACGGCAACCGACCTGTCGGGCAAGAAATTTACTTCAGCAGGAGTACTTATTTCTGTTGGTACTAATGAAGTAAAAGAAATTGGATTAAGTGCCGGTAAAGGAAAGTACCTGGGTAATGTTTGTAGAAATGAAGGAATACAGGCCTCGTTTTTAAACTATTGGAATTCATCAACTTCGGGTAACGGAGGGAAATGGCAAACGGTTGAAAGAACCAGAGACAGAATGAACTGGACATTGGGAGACCAGGCATACAATCTCGCTAAAAACAATCATCTCCCGTATCGTTATCATACAATTGCATGGGGCAGTCAGTATCCCTATTGGATAAAAACATTATCCCCTGCCGATTTTCAGGAAGAAATGGAAGAGTTTATAAGTGCCATTGCAGAACGGTATCTTTATATCGACCAGATTGATGTAATCAATGAAGCATTGCCCGGACATCAGGAAGATACCAAATACTTTATTAACGCATTAGGTGGAGCAGGAGAATCAGGCTATGACTGGGCAGTTTGGTTATTTAAAAAATCGCGTGAATATTTTCCAAATGCCAAATTGATATTGAACGATTTTGCCATGGTGAACAGCAGCAGTAACATCCGTGAGCAACTTCTGCTGTTACAGGTTTTAAGGGATAGTGCATTGGTTGATGGATTTGGTGCGCAGGCACATACTTTTAACCTGGATAATATGACTGCAGGCGATCTTCAGAAAAACCTTGATTTGATGGCGACTGCAGGTATTCCATTATATATTACTGAAATGGATATGGAAGGCAAAAATACAGATGAAGCCTCTCAGTTAACAAGTTACAAAAACCTTTTCCCGGTTTTATGGGAGCATCCGGCTGTTGCAGGTATTACGTTGTGGGGGTATGTTTTCGACCAGATGTGGAAACCAAAAGCAGGGCTGGTTTATGCAGACGGCACGGAACGTCCGGGTATGATTTGGTTAAAAGATTACCTTGAGCAACAGGAAGATGTTGGTTATCCCTTAAAAAGTCAGACTACAACTTCTTCAGAGTTTATAACAAAGGAATTCAGCAATATTAAAGTTTATCCAAATCCGGCTCACCGAAACGTCACTGTTCGAAATTCATCCGATAAAGCAGAAAGGATTAGAATTTTTAATATTCATGGGCAGTTGGTGGATAATTTCGAGGTATCACCCAACTCAGATGTAAATCGAATTTTGGAAAGTGGAATGTATTTGGTTAAAATCAATGGTCTGAAGACTATCAAACTTTTAGTAAATGACTAAATTCCTGATTAATAGTTCCGAATTTTAGTAATCCTGAGAACTCGGTCAAATAAAAAACTGAACTTGCTTTAAAGACTAATGTATCACCCAGTACATCATTCCTCCTGTAAATTCCAGAGAGTCGAAATTGTATTGGCTCGCAATAAAATTAATGGGCAACATTTGAAAATAGTTTACATCTTGCCCATCTAATTTTGCAGGCACCCAGGCACCTTTAATATTTCCAAAGGCTTCCACCAAAATTCCATTTAGCGTTTGACTAATTCCCTGAACAATTCTCACTCCTCCAATTTCCCCTTCTTTGGTAATTACCAATCCGATTATCATTTGGCCCTGTACCGTTAATAAATCGAAGTTAGCTTTTTTAATTGCCTGGCTGATTTGCTGATGAATAAATCCCATTCCCGGTTCAAAACGGGGCTCAGAATCCACCGAATAAAAAATATCATCTACAATCTCTGTTCCATCAGGTTGCCAGTTTTTATTCGAAATTAACTCGTTGTTTTTATATTGCGAAACCGACCTTTTTGTACCATTTTCATAATATTCAACTACTTCACCATCCAGAATCAGTGGCACTTTTTGTTTGCTTTTACCTTTTCTTTTTATACCGTTTTTTGTTCTGTCGGTAAACTCAAAATAACCGTTTTCAAGAGCTTTGAATTCCCTCTCAACCTTTCCTGAAAAACTATTACCTTTCATTCGAATTTCAAAAATTGTATCACTGACAACCTTTATTTTTTCGTTGTAAATTTGTTGCCAACCATCTTCGGTTGATTTAAAAGTTTTTACCCTGATTTTATTTTTCCCTTTATAATCTACTGATTTCTTTAATACTTTTTTATCAGGATTTTCCATTCTACCATTCACTCCGTAATAATAATCAGCATCTCTTTGTCCAGAGCTGAAAACAGGAATAAGGATTATGATAATAATAATAAGCTTTTTCATTCGTCTATAATTGTCTTTTTTATTAATGTAATCCCGATAATTATCGGGAGAATTCGCTTGTAATCATCCTTCTCCCGAGTTATTGGGACTGGTTGTGTGAAAGACATTTTACATGCTCGTTTTATCTTCTCAACATTTTAAAAACAGCGTTAACTTACAAATTTAGTGCCAGTTGCTCATCAAATAAACGAAACGATTTGCGATGAAATTTGCTTACGCCAAATTCTTTTATGGCATCACGATGTTGTTTTGTCGGGTAACCTTTATTTTTATCCCAACCATAGTTTGGGAAATCAAAATGTAGTTTTTCCATCAAATCGTCACGATACGTTTTTGCCAAAACCGAAGCCGCTGCAATGGATAAAAATCTTCCGTCACCTTTAATCATACAGGTAAATGGTATTTTCGTTTGCGGCCTGAACCTGTTACCATCAATCAATAAATGTTCGGGTTGAATTTTTAGTTTTTGCACAGCACGATTCATGGCTAAAAAAGAAGCATTTAAAATATTTACCTCATCAATTTCCTCATTGGTAACAGATTCAACTGCCCATGCCAGAGCTTCTTTTTCTATTACGGGCCTGAGCGACTTTCGTTGTTTTTCAGTAAGTACTTTGGAATCGTTTAAAATTTCATTGTCAAAATCAAAGGGAAGTATAACTGCTGCAGCAACTACTGGTCCTGCCAAACAACCACGACCAGCTTCATCGCAGCCTGCTTCTATGATGTTTTGTTTATAAAAAGGAAGTAATTTAGACTTTGTCATTTTTTGCTTCCGTCATTATTCATACAATGCACGTTTTACACTCTCCCAAAGCAATCTTGCAGTTTCGTCCCAGCTGAATTTCTTTTTTTGTTCAAATCCTTTTTTTATCAATTCTTTTCTTAGCTCCTTGTCCTCGGCAAGTTTTACCATTGCTGCAGTAACCTGGTCAATTTTCATTGGATCGGCATAAATTACAGCATCCCCGCCCACTTCCGGAATTGATGTCGTATTTGAACAAATTACCGGAATTCCTGCTGTCATAGCTTCCACAATTGGAATACCAAAACCTTCGAAAAAAGGAACAAAAGTGAGTGCAAGCGCTGCACCAAAGATATCGTGCAACTCCCTTGTTTCCACCCTTCCGGTAAACACAACATCTTCCTTGTATTTCATATTTTCGTATGTCTCGAAAATATCTCCGGTTTTGTGCATTTCTCCACCAACAATCACCAGCTTTATGTTGTTTTTTGTATCGCTTTTAAAAGCATCGAAAGCATTTAGCAAACCACTTACATTTTTTCGTGGGTGTAATGCTCCTACAAAAAGGAAGTATTCTTCTCCTCTTGAAATCCTGTTTCTTATTTTAATTTTTTCATCCTCTTCCAGTGGTTCGAAAATCTGGTTAATTCCGTCGTAAACCACATCAATCTTATCGTAACTCAGTTTAAACGAACGGGCAATATCTTCTTTGGAATAAAAAGATACGGTAGCTATTCGTTTTGCTTTTCTGGCAAAGCGGGGAAAAAAGAAATTATAGTATTTGGCAATCAGCCATGGTAAATCTTCAGGCCGGTGCACAAAATTTATATCATGTATTACTGCCAGTTGCGGCACCTTCGTTCGTAGTGATAAATAACCATCGGGTGATAAAAACAGGTCGACCTTGTATTTTTTTAAAATCTTCGGAATCCTGAAATCAAACCAGATATAAAACAACAAAGGGTGACGTGCTTGCGGGCCAATAACAACCGGAGTTACGTTTTCAGAAAAGATATAATCAGGATTATATGGCCTGTCAAAAATAAAAATAAACTCATGTTCCGGATGGTTTCTGGTCATCCTTAGCAAGGTTTCATAGGTAAACCAGCCAATTCCTTCAAGTTTGCCTTTCTGCAATAAACGTGTATTTACAGCAATCCTCATAACGAAGGTGAAAATAGAAATTATTTTCTGATATCTTTGCCCCAAAGTTAGAAGTAAATGAAGACTTTCGTAAAATATATACTGCAAAAATCACTTGGCCTGAAAACCTATTTATACGTTTTTGCACGATTTATTATTGTGAAACTGAGATGGGATAAAAACGAAAAAGATTTTTTCTATTTTCTCGGGCTCATACCGGACAATGGATTAATACTGGATTTGGGAGCGAATATTGGTGTAACAAGTTATCATTTGTCCAAAAACAAACCCAACAGTTCCATCCTTTCCTTTGAACCACTAACCCTGAATATGGATACTCTGAAACGTATAAAAAAAAGATTCAATCTAAATAACGTTACAGAATATCAGGTTGCCGTTGGAGAGGAAAAAGGAAGTCTTGAAATGGTAATGCCGGTAATAAACGATGTTCCGATGCATGGATTAAGCCATGTAATTCACGAAGAAAACACAGAAATGAACGAAGGATTCAAATATAATGTTCCGGTGGTATGTTTAGACGAATTCGAACCTATTCAGAATTCAAAAAAAAGGGTAACTGCTCTTAAAATAGACGTAGAGAATTTTGAATACTTTGTGTTAAAGGGAGGTGAACGCTTAATAGCTGAAAATAAACCAGTCATATATTGCGAATTGTGGGATAACGAAAACAGAACAAAATGTATTGAACTTTTAAGTAATCATGGTTATACGGCTCAGGTTCTTCAAAAAGATGAATTGGTTCCATTTGAAAAAGCAAAAGTCGAAAAACACAATTTCTTTTTTCTTCCCGGTAATTGAATCTATACCAAAAACTGATAAAAAACGTTATTCTTTACTGAATAAAGCGCTACTTTTATAGCTTTATTCAATTAACCAAAAAGCTTTTGAAAAGAAAATTTGTTACCAATCTTATATTACTCGTAACTCTCAATCTGCTTATTAAACCATTTTGGATTCTTGGAATCGACCGCTCTGTGCAAAATTTAGTTGGTGATGAAAGTTATGGGATGTATTTTGCCCTTTTTAATTTCTCATTGCTTTTGAATATTATTTTGGATGTTGGTATTACCAATTTTAATAATAAAAATATTGCCCAAAATAATTCTTTATTAAACAAACATCTTTCCAATATAGTTGGATTAAAATTTACACTGGCCATTGTTTATGCCATTTTTAGTTTAGTTACTGCAACAATTATTGGTTACGATAAAATTCAGATTCACCTGCTCCTCTTTCTGATTTTTAACCAGTTTTTGATATCGTTTACGCTGTATCTTCGATCGAACATTAGCGGATTACACCTGTTTAGGACTGATAGTTTGCTGTCGGTTCTCGATAGAAGCTTAATGATAATCATTTGCGGAATTCTTTTATACTCCAACTTTTTTAAAGATCATTTTACGATAGAATGGTTTGTTTATGCTCAAACTGCAGCCTATGTACTTACCACAGTTATTACTTTTTTTATCGTCCTTCAAAAATCAGGAAAAATAAATATCAGATTCAGCCCTAAATTTTTTATCGCTTTCCTTAGAAAATCCTATCCCTATGCTTTGCTAATATTATTGATGTCGTTCTATAACCGCATTGACGGAGTTATGTTGGAACGTATGCTTCCTGATGCATTAGGCAAACAACAGGCTGGCATCTATGCCCAGGCATTTCGTTTACTCGATGCAGTTTCAATGTTTGGTGTATTGGTAGCTGGATTATTATTGCCCATTTTTGCTAAAATGATAAAAGAACGCGAACCTTTATCTTCAATGATTAAACTATCCTTTACTTTTCTTTTTGTAACAGCTGTGATTGTTGCCGTTTCCAGCGGATTTTACAATTTCGAAATTATGGATATTTTGTACCATTCCAATACAGAACATTCATCGGGTATCCTGGGGATTTTAATGACCGGTTTTATTGGTATTGCCACAACTTATGTTTTTGGAACATTGCTTACGGCTAACGGAAGTATGAAACAACTGAATATTATGGCGTTCATAGGTATGATTATCAATGTTTCGCTCAACCTTGTATTGATTCCTAAATATCAGGCTTTTGGTTCGGCTTATGCAAGTTTGTGCACCCAAATAATTACCGCACTGGCACAGGTTATATTAGCCACCATTATTTTTAAGCTAAAACCAGATTTTATCTTTATTCTGAAACTGGTTGCCTTTGTAAGCATAACCATTGGTTTGGCAATGGTTTCAAAAATTTTTAATAACTGGTTTATCGGTTACCTGTTTTTACTTTCCGGCGCTGCACTGCTTTCTTTCATTTTAAGGTTGTTCCACATTAAAGATTTGATTAAGTTGCTTCCGCCAAAACAGTTATGAAAAATCCGACAATCATTGAATTACAAAACTCCGATAAATATGAGTTGATTGCTCAGTTAAACCATCGGCAAATTAAGGAATTTGTGATTGATCAATTGTCAGAGGGAGGATGGTTAATAAAGTCTTATATGGTGTACCAGGTATTGATGATTTTAATTGGTGTATTTTTCCTTGTAAGAAGTATTATTGATGCTTTTCAAGGATTTTTGGCTCCCATATATTATACTTTTGCCGCTTTGTTTTTTTGTTTTTCCGTATTAATCGTCATTCACGAACTTCTTCATGGAACTGCATTAAAATTTATAGGAGCACCAAAAGTTACTTATGGAGCATACTTAAAAAAATTCATTTTTTATGCAGAAGCTGATCAGTTTGTAATCAATAAAAAACAGTTTGCCGCGGTGGCACTTACCCCGCTGCTGACTATAAAACTTATTACTATAACAGGAATAATAATTCTGGTAAACCAACCGGCTTATTATTTTCCACTTATAATTATGTGTGCCCACAGCCTGTTTTGTGCAGGTGATATTGGATTACTTTCAGTTTTTTATAAATACGGAAGATCAGAGATTTATACTTTTGATGTGAAGTCTGATAAAACCAGTTTTTTTTTCAAAACAAGGTAATGTTAGAAATTCAAAATTGCCGTTGTTTGTTTACCGGGAGTAGAAAAAATCTTCAAACTTCCGCCGTGCATTTGCATAATTTGCCTTGAGATACTTAATCCAATTCCTGACCCTTTTTCCTTGGTCGTAAAAAATGGAATAAATATCTTATCCAAAAGATCCTCAGCAATTCCCGGTCCGTTATCGATAACATGGATTTGTGGCCTTCCGCTCTCAGTCAACAAAGAAACTATTCTGACTTTGGCATTTTGATTATCTGTATTGGCCTGAAAAGCATTTTTTACCAGGTTAATTAAAACTTGAGAAATCTGTTTTTCATCAGCAAATATTTCCAGTTCTTCCGGTTTAACCTCAAAACTAACATCTATTTTTTCCGCATTTGGCAATGAGCCGGATAAAATAATTATATTTTCTATGAGGTTTTTTATGGCAAAAGTTTTTTTCTCTGGTTTTGGCAAACGGGTTAGCTTTCTGTACGATTCTACAAAAGATATCAATCCTTTGCCCTGTTCTTTAATCACCTCCAATCCACGAATTGTGGTATCTATCGTTTTTTCATCTATTTCTTGTGGTGAAATTGGTTTATCCTTTTTGTAAAAATACCCGGCCAAACTTTCCGAAAGTGAAGTTACCGGAGTAATGGAGTTCATTATTTCGTGCATCATAACACGAATTAATTTACGCCAGGATTCTATTTCTTTTTGGTCGAGTTCGTTTTTTATGTCCTGTACCGAAATCAGAATTAGCTCCTTTTTATTTGAAACAAATGTCGTTGCTTTCATTAGCAATTGTATAACTCCGTTAGAGTTGCTCAACGTGACAAGTTTTTGTTCTGAGGGTTGAATATTTTTGACAGAGACAAACAGCTTTTGATCAATCTTTTGCAGCTGATTGAGATGGGTTAAAACATCTAGTTTAAATAGTTTTTTTACCAGCGAATTAGCATGCAGAACAAATCCATTTTCATCATAGGTAAGCAGTCCAGTAGCAGCATGTTCCATCAAAGCTCTAAAATATTGTTCCTGCTGCTGATTCTCAATTTTAATTTGCTGAACCTGGTGGTTAACCCGGTTTAGACTTTTATTAAGCTCAAGTATAGTTTTATCTCCCGATTTTTCAGGAAAAGAAAGTGTTGAATCCTCGTTTTTTATTGCGTCGAAAAAATAAAATAGACGCCGGTTTGTTTTATTTAAAAAATGAATCAGATTAAAGGTTTGAAATAAAATAATAAGCATCGGAACTATTGCCAGTACATAATAATCTTTTTTAAAGATCATCCATCCCAGACCCATTGAAACAAAAAGAAGCAGAAGTACACGAATCAGTATTTGTATGTACAGATTTTTACTAATCATAATCCGTATTTTTTAATCTTGTTATACAGTGTTTGGCGGGTTACACCCAGTTTATCGGCAGCTAAACTCATATTACCGGAACTTTTTTCAATTGCCTTTATTATCATTTGTTTTTCCATCTCTTCAATGGTCAGTTCAGTTTCATCAAATTTTCCTGAAAGAACAGGACGCAGGAAAAAATCATCTGGTTTCAAAATTGACGTATCGGCCAAAATCACTGCTTTTTCCATAGTGTGCTGAAGCTCCCGAATGTTTCCCGGCCATTGATAATTTAAAAGTTTTTCCTGTGCGGCCTGATTAATTTTCATTCCTCCCTTTTCATATTTTGAAGCATACTTCTTAAGAAAAAAATCAGCCAAAACAATAATATCATTTCCTCTTTCGCGCAAAGGTGGAACCTCAATCTGAATGGTGTTAATGCGGTATAACAGATCTTCGCGAAACAAACCTTCATGAACCATCTCCTGCAAATTTTTATTGGTTGCACAAACCAGCCTGATATCAACCGGGATTGATTGGTCAGATCCCAATCTCATAAATTTTCTGTTTTGAATGGCTGTCAAAAGTTTGGCCTGCAAATGAACTGAAAGGTTTCCTATCTCGTCTAAAAACAAAGTGCCTTTATTTGCCGTTTCAAACTTTCCTGCCCTGTTTTCCCTGGCATCTGTAAAAGCTCCCTTAACATGCCCGAACAATTCACTTTCAAATAAGGTTTCACTTACTGCACCCATATCAACACTTACCATCACTTCATTATTTCGAAGCGACAAGCGATGAATTTCCCGGGCTATTAGCTCCTTCCCTGTTCCATTTTCTCCTGTAATCAAAATATTTGCGTTGGTTTTTGCCACTTTTCGTACGATATTCATTACTCGTATTAATTGCGGTGAAGTTCCGATAATGTATTTTTGGTCACGATTAAGCTCTTCTTTTAGACTTTTTTCCTTAAGTCTTAAATGACCAACTTCTTTTTTCGAAAAGCTGAGTTGAACAGCAGATTTTATGGTAGCCAACAATTTACTGTTATCCCATGGCTTAGATATAAAATCTGTGGCTCCCTGTTTTAATGCCTTAACTGCTAATTCAACATCGCTGTAGGCAGTTATTAATACAACGGATATATCGGGATTGCTTTTATTAATTTGTCCTAACCAATATAATCCTTCGTTTCCCGTGTTTATCCCGGCCTGAAAATTCATATCCAAAATCACAACGCTGTAATCTCCATTACGCAATTCTTCCGGAATTTGATTGGGATTACTAATTCCTTTTACTTTATCAAATTCACTCCCAAGTAAAATTTCCAGTGTACTTAAGATACTTTTATTGTCATCAACAATTAATATATTTCCTTTTGGCATGATTTAAAAATTTAGCATGGAGTTGAAGAAAAAGAGGCTGTAGTAAAACATTCATATTTATTCGACAAACTTTTTTAGTGAATTTCACTACTCAAATACCAAATTCCAAAATTAATGTATAGAAAATCCAATGCAAACAGTTTGTCAAATATTTTTACACATGCTTGTAAATTATTTTAACAAAACTAAAAATAAAACAAATTCCAAGCACTCATTTACAGTCACTTACGATATTGGCACTATAATGGCTTATAACAAAACAAATCAAACCAAAGAAAATGCAATTCAAGTTTTTAGTATCTACTATGTTTTTTGTTCTTGGGATATACGAATTTTCTTTAGCCCAACAATCCTGGGATTTAAATCAATGTATTTCGTATGCGATAGAGAACAACATTAAATTAAAAGAACAGGATATTTTAAACCAATTAGTTTCAGAAGATTTAAGTCAATCTAAGCGTGATCTTTTACCCGGAGTAAGTGCTTCTACACAGGCCGGTATGAATTATGGCCGGTCGATTGACCCAAATACAAACAGGTATATTACCAACCAGTTTTTTAGTAATTCATACAGTTTCAATACTTCCATTTCAGTTTTTGAAGGATTCAGGCTTCAAAATCAAATAAAGTATCACAAATTCAGAAAACAGATTTCAGAATACAATCAGCTAAATGCAATCGATGACCTGGCTTTTACGGTTATGACTTCTTTTTTCGATGTAATTTATTACGAGGGAATGCTTGAGATTGCAAAGGAACAGGTTGAAACTTCCAAATTAAATTTAAAAACTGTTGAACGTCAGGTTGAAGTTGGATTAAAAGCAAAATCGGATTTACTTGAAATGCGGGCCAATCTCGAACGTGAAGAGTTAAACAGAATTCAGATTGAAAACAGCAGGAAAACAGCTCTTTTACAACTCAAACAGCAAATGAATTATGTTTCGCCGGAAGATATGATTCTTACCGATGAACAGGATTTGGTATTTCAGGAAACAATTTCAAATCCAGACGAACTGTTTGAACAGTTTACTAACTGGTCGCCTTACTACAAATCTTTGGAGGCCAACCTCAAAGCCACAGAAAAAAGTCTTTCTATTAATCGTGCCCGTTTATACCCATCGTTATTTGCTTCCGGAGGAATGAACACAGGTTATTCAGAAACCAATAGGGCAGAAAACGGACAGGTAATTAAGTTTGGCGAACAGTTTGTAAACAACCGAAATCAGTATTTCGGAGCTTCAATAAACATTCCGGTTTTTACTAAATGGGCATTAAGATCAAATGTTAAAAAGGCAAAGCTGGATATAGAACAGGCAAAAACTTATCTTGAAGATGAAAAACAAAAATTATTTTTTGAAATGGCGAATGATCTGACAGATCTTGAAGCACTTTATCAGGAATACAATCAGTATAAAAAAAGAAGTGAAGTAGATGAACTTGCATTTAAAGCTGCAGAGAAAAAGTTTGAACAAGGCCTGATTAATGTGATTGAATTTTATATTGCCAAAAACAGGTTGGCGACTACAAACAGTCAGGTGCTTCGTGCAAGATTACAGTGGGATATAAAAATGAAAACACTGAATTTTTATAAAGGACAGCGTTTTTGGGAAACTGAAAACAGTTTGCAGTCTCAGTTTTCAGAATAGACAAAAATTAAACAGCATAGTTTGGGCACCTTGCCTCAGACTCTTTGCACATAGACGGTATTTATTATGGGAATGGACAGAAAAATTGAAAAGAAAAAGGGAATAAGAACCAAACATTTGATTTGGATATTCGGTGGACTGGTATTCGCCTTTCTGATTTTTAAAGTAGTTACCAGCAGTAACGGGAGTATTTATCGTACAGATAAAGACAAACTTACCATTAGTCAGGTGGAAGAAGGTCTTTTTAACGATTACATAACTGTAATTGGTCAGGTGGAACCTATTACTACTATTTTTTTGGATGTGGAAGAAGGGGGAAAAGTGGAAGAGATTTTTATTGAAGAAGGTGAAATGGTAAAAAAAGGCGATGTTATCTTACGGCTTAAAAACAACGATTTGAATACCACCATTATGAATATTGAATCTCAAATGGCATATCACTCCAACGAGCTTAGAAATACACAAATTAGCATTGAACAACAGGAAATTTACAACAGAAGAGCTAAGTTGCAAATTGATCTGGCTGTAGTTCAGGCACGAAGAAAATACAATCAATACGAAACATTGTTTAAAGACGATTTAATTGCAAAGGAAGAATATTTACAGGCCAAAGAAGATTATGAGTTATCATTAAAAGAACAGGAGCTTACTTATGAGAAGTTAATTCAGGATTCAATTTTCAGATCCAATCAAAAAGAAAATATGGATGAAAGTCTTGAAAATATGCGCCAAAACCTGATAATGGCCCGTCGCAGACTTGAAAATCTGAATGTAAAAGCTCCTGCCGATGGACAACTGGGATTGTTAAATGCAGAAATTGGTGAATCAATTTCCAGGGGGCAAAGACTCGGAATGGTTCATATATTAACCGATTTTAAAATAAAAGCACTTATAGACGAACATTATATTGACCGGGTAAAACGTAATCTTTCAGCATCGTTTGAACGAAATAATACCGATTACACATTGAATGTTAAAAAAGTGTATCCGGAAGTAAGGGAAGGACAATTTGAAATAGACATGATTTTTACAAGTCAAAAGCCTGAAAATATAAGAACCGGGCAAACCTATCACACAAAACTGGAACTGGGAGAATCAGAAGAAGCTGTGTTGGTGCCAAAAGGCGGATTTTTCCAGAGTACAGGAGGCCAGTGGATTTATGTATTAAATGAAACAGGCAGTGAAGCAGAAAAACGCAGCATTAGAATTGGGAAACAAAATCCTCAATTTTACGAAGTTCTGGAAGGATTAAAAAACGGGGAAAGAGTAATTACCTCAAGCTACGATTTGTTTGGAGACAACGATAAAATTGTGTTTAAATAGAAGCCCCTCCCGGCCTCCCCGAGGGGAGGAGAAAGAGAGAAAAACCTCTCCCTAACCCTCTCCAAAGGAGAGGGAATAAGAAAGAAAAGAAATAAAAAAACATGCCATTAATTTTGAAATATTAACTTAAAAAATAGCACTCCTTGTCCTCCACCCAGGGGGAGTTAGAGGGGGCTGAAAATCTTATCATGATACGTACAACAGACTTAACAAAAGTATTTCGCACAGAAGAAATCGAAACAAGTGCGCTAAATAAGGTAAATCTTCATATCCAAAAAGGAGAATTCGCTGCCATTATGGGGCCATCGGGTTGTGGTAAATCAACCTTACTAAACATAATAGGCTTACTCGACAATCCTACATCCGGCGAATATTACTTTGATGGCCAGGAAGTTGGCAATTTAAAAGAACGGAATCGTACTCAGCTTCGTAAAGGAAACATCGGATTTGTTTTCCAGAGTTTTAACCTTATCGACGAATTGAATGTGTACGAAAATGTGGAGTTACCCTTAATTTACCTGAAGTTAAAAGCACGCGAGAGAAAAGAGATGGTGGAGAAAGTTCTGGAACGTATGAAAATTGCACATCGTGCCAAACATTTTCCGCAACAACTTTCGGGAGGACAACAGCAACGTGTAGCAATAGCAAGGGCAGTTGTGGCAAATCCAAAACTAATTCTTGCTGATGAGCCAACCGGTAACCTTGATTCAAAAAACGGCCTTGAGGTAATGAACCTTTTAACAGAGCTAAACAGGGAAGGAACCACTATTGTAATGGTAACTCACTCTCAACACGACTCAGAATTTGCTCACCGTGTTATTAATCTGTTTGACGGAATGATTATTACAGAAGAAGTTAAAAAGGAAATGGGTGAGATACTTCTTTAAAAATCACATTGTACGATAAAGGAGGAACCGATTTAAATTGCTATTTAGATGTTTAAGCTAATAATACAAAGCGTTACAAAAGGATTCAAAAAAAACAGGCTTGATTTTTTTATCAATCTTTTTGGTCTTTCTATAGCTATGTTAGTTTTTATTAGCATTTCAGTTTATGTGAAAAACGAATTGAGTTTTGACAAACATCATAAAAATGGCGAGCAGATTTTCAGGTTAACCACATCGCTAACTTCACCAAACGGACAAGAAACCAACATGGCTTTGGCCAATACAGCTTTTGCACATATTCTGAAAAATTCAGTTCCGGAGGTGGAAGAAATTATATGCGTTGACATTGGTGGCGAATACACCCTATCTTACAAAGATTATGAGTTTAGGAACCTCAATATTCGCGCAGCTTCTCCTTCTATTTTTGATGTGTTTACGTACCCGGTAATTGAGGGTTCGGTTGATGAATTTCTTAAAGAACCAAATACAATTGTACTTACGGAATCATTATCAAAAAAGATTTTTAGAGATACCCCACCTCTAGGGGAAATTGTAACCATCGATAAAGCGGAATATACAGTAAACGGGATTATCAAAGATTTACCTTCAAATACCGATTTACAATTTTCAGCGCTGTTTTATTCCGAAGTAAATGGCTCTGAAGAATTGGTGGACTGGGGTGAATACTTTGTTTACTGCAAGTTAAATACCTCCCAACCCAGGATTCTGGAAACTAAAATCCATGAATTAACCCAGGAGAATTATGCAGCTATTTTGGAACAAATTGGTGGATTTACTTTGAGCCACAATTTGCAGGCTTTACAAGAAATTCATTTCGACAATACCCTGCTTGCAGATACTCCAAAGGGCAACAAAAAAATGGTTTATCTGTTTGCTGTAGTTGCTGTTATTATTCTTATTATAGCTGCTATTAACTATATCAACCTGAGTATTGCCCAACTTAAAAAAAGACATCAGGAATTATCCATTCGTAAAATTATTGGGTGTGGTCGTAAATGTATTCTGTTTCATGTATTGAGTGAATCGATTATAAACTTCATTTTTTCTTCTTTAGTTGCCCTGCTGATATCGGTTTTGCTTTTACCGTTTATCAATAATCTTTTTGACAAACAGTTTACCATTCAATCATTAGTATCACAGTTGATTCCAATGTCCCTGATTTTTATTGTTGCCGGATTATTATCAGGAATTTACCCGGCATACAAAATAAACAGATTGGAAAATGATAAACAACATTCATTCAGCACTTTTGGGAAAGTACTGGTTACCTTCCAGAATGGGATCTCAGTAATAATGATTGCTGCTATTTTTCTGTTGGGAAAACAGGTTCAGTTTATGAAAAACCACGATTTGGGTCTGGGTATAAACAAAGATCAAATAGTGGCCATTAACCTTCCATTTGAATATGAAAAGTTTCCCGGAACAGAAACGTTGCGACAGGAATTTTCGGGTTTAACAGGAATTAATTTTTTGGCGTTCGGTGGAGGAGGAACCAATCTGGGGCAGACTGACCACTGGATGAAAGCCATAATGATAGTTGAAAACGATAAGGGAGAAGAAATTCAATTTGTAGTCAACCAGCCAAGAGTAGATAAAAATTACATGGAACTTTTTGGTATCAGGTTGAAGGAAGGAAGAATTTTTGATCCTACGAGCGAATTCGACAAAAACTGGGGAGTAATTATCAATTCTACTTATGCGAAAACAATGGGTTGGGAAAATCCTGTTGGTAAAAAAATCTCCGATGAATCTGACCACGAAGTAATAGGTGTTGTTGAAGATTTTCATTTCGATGCACTTTATAATCCTATTGAGCCACTGTCGTTTCAGTTGCTTGAAGATAATCCTGCTTTTATGTTTGCATCTATTGAGCCGCAATACCTGAAACAGATTAAGAATCATTGGAACCAAACCTTTGAAGACATTCCGTTTGAATACAGTTTCGTAGATGAACATTTTAATACACTGTATCACAAAAATGAAAAAGAAATGACCATCTTTTCTTATATGACTCTTATTGCAATTTTTATCTCGTGTCTGGGATTGTATGGTTTGGCCTCACATTTCACCCTTAACAAAACCAAAGAAATAGGTATTCGTAAAGCGAACGGGGCCGAAGTAAAAGAGATTCTGATGATGCTTAACAAAGACTTTATAAAGTGGGTGCTTATTGCCTTTGTAATTGCGTGTCCAATAGCATATTACATCATGAATAAATGGCTTGAAAATTTTGCTTATAAAACTTCCATAAGCTGGTGGATATTTGCATTGGCCGGTATCCTGTCTTTAGGAATTGCAATGTTAACGGTTTCGTGGCAATCGTGGCGTGCAGCGACAAGAAATCCGGTCGAAGCACTTCGATACGAATAGTAAGAAGTGCGGAGATCCCGACCGGAGCGTCGGGGTGGAGGCCTTAAGATATGAATGATAATTCACCCCAAACTCCTGAAGGGGATTTAAGAAAACAAGTATGAGTATAAATGAAAATGTTTCAATGTTTTACAATGCCAAACCTCAAATTTTTGAGAGGGCAAGAAATATGCGTAAGAATATGACAGAGACAGAATTGTTGCTTTGGGAGAAACTGAAAGGTAAAAAGATCTTAGGATTGCGTTTCCGGCCTCAACATCCGATTGACATTTTCATTGCTGATTTCTATTGTCATCCAATACAATTGGTGATTGAAGTAGATGGGGGAATTCATAAATCAAAAGACCAGAAAGAATATGATTTAGGCAGAACTGCAGAATTGAATTACTTGGGAATTGAAGTTGTACGGTTTACCAATGATGAAATTGAAAAAGACTTAAATAAAGTAATAAAAACCATTAAAAGGAAATGCCTTACACGTCAATCAGAGATTAGGGAAAGTCCCCTTCAGGGGATTTAGGGGTGAAATGTTGTAGGGCAGCTGCTATAAATCTGTTTGAATCTTTTGAAAAACAAACAAAATATACCATGGAATGAACAACTTAAAAATATATTTCAGGAACCTGGTGAAAAACAAAGTTTTTTCAACTATAACCATTGGAAGTTTTGCGGTAAGTATTGCCATTATTATTATTCTGATTTCGTTTTTGGTTTCAGAGTTTAGCTACGATAAGGACATAAGAAATATTGATAATATTTATCGTCTTAAAGCTTCGGAAAATGGAGCTTCAATCCCCGAACAATCACGAAATTTGATCTTAGCTGATATCCCTGAAATTGATGCTGTTTCTAATTTTGCAATTAATCGTGAACCAATTGTTTATCAACAAAATAGTTTTAGTGCAAAAGTTATCAATTCCGACGAGGATTTGTTTTCTATATTGCCAATTGAATTTGTGATTGGAAGTTCTGAAGATATTTTCAGTAACAAACGAAATATTGTAATTACCGAGAGTCTATCACAAAAAATATTCGGAAATGAAAATCCGCTTGGAAAAGTTTTAAATATTTCACACAAGGAAGACGCACAAGTAGTGGCTCTTATTAGGGATTTTCCTGACAAAAGTACACTCAATGGTGATTTAATATGCTCAACTGATTTAAAAATTCGTTATTCAAGAAGTTGTTATAACGAAGAATGCACGTATTTCTATAAAACAATAATACGATTACAAAATGGGGCATCTGCATACGAAGTTAGCAACAAAATCGCTTCGGTAATTCCCAAAATCAATGAACACGATAATAATATATATTCGCTAACTCCTTATGAAAATGTGTATTTTGACACATCTTTGAGTCACGATGATCTTCAACACGCAAATATTAAATTAATACGTTTATTGATTTGGTTAACCCTTGCTTTACTTCTTCTTTCGATTTTTAATTACATCAATCTTTCAATTGCGCAAAACACTACCCGTTTAAAAGAATTTGGTGTAAAACAAACTTTAGGAGCCTGTAATAAAAATGTTTTTGTTCAGTTTTTTGGAGAAGCATTTTTGACTACATTTTTTGCTACTAAACTTGCCCTTTTAATTGCATATCTTATTCAACCTGTATTTATCGAATTATTTGGCAAACATTTTATAATTAGCAATCTGTTTATTTCTCCGCAAAACATTTTAATTGGAATTTTTCTTCTTGGAATTGTTTCTGTTTTTTCGGCCATTTACCCGGCTTCCCTGGCAACAAAAGTTGAGGCCAAAGATTTGCTTCAAAAAAAGACCGGAGCGAAATCAAAGGGAATAGATATCCGTAAATCGTTGAATGTAATTCAGTTTGCAGCAACCATCTCAATTCTGGTGTCGCTGATTGTAATCACCCGTCAGATTGAATATGCAAAAACAAAAGATTTAGGATTTAGTACAGAGCAACTCGTTAGAATTCCGGTACACTGGCAAGCCAGTGATAAAATAGATGTATTAGTTAACGAAGTTACTTCCATTTCTGGAGTAAAAAATTCCTGTTACTCTCACGGAACTCCCGGGGGAATCTGGAATTACAGTCAGAATGAAGAATTTGGTAAAATTTCAGTGATTTCGAGTGATAAAAATTTTATCGAAACTTTTGGACTATCGGTTATTGAAGGACGAAACTTTTTTAATGGCGAGCAAAACCGTGTATGCCTGATTAATAAAAAGGCGATGGAACAAGCGGGCTGGGAAAGCTTTGAAGGCAAAAATATGTTTGGCTATGAAATTGTCGGTTTAATGGATGATTTTCATTACGAAAACATGTATAATCAAATTGGAGGTTTAATGGTTAATAACGACAATGATGTTTCACATCTTACCGTCCGTCTGCTACCGGGCAATACATTAAACATATTAGCCGAAATTGAAAAAGCATATAAAAAAGTTTTGCCTGATTATGAATTTTCATTTCAGTTTTACGACGAATATTTAGACGGAATGTATCAACAAGAAGAAAAGCGTGCTGCATCCATTCGCATAATTGCAATCATCGCCATTTTTATTTCATGTATTGGTTTAATAGGGCTTGTTGAATTTTCAACAAAAAACAGAATAAAAGAAATCGGTATCCGCAAAGTAAACGGAGCCAAAATTTCTGAGATACTAGCCATGCTGAATAAGGACTTTATAAAATGGGTAACCATTGCTTTTGTAATTGCCTGCCCAATTGCATACTACACCATGAATAAATGGTTGGAGAACTTTGCTTATAAAACAAGTTTAAGCTGGTGGGTATTTGCATTGGCCGGTATCCTGACCTTAAGTATTGCAATGTTAACGGTTTCGTGGCAATCGTGGCATGCAGCGACAAGAAATCCGGTCGAAGCACTTCGATACGAATAGTAAGAAGTGCGGAGATCCCGACCGGAGCGTCGGGGTGGAGGCGTTGCGATACGAATAGTGTTTCACCCCAAACCCCTGAAGGGGCTTAAAGAATAAAAGCATGAATATAAATGATAATGTTTCAATGTTTTATAATGCCAAACCTCAAATCTTTGAGAAAGCAAAAAGCATGCGTAAAAATATGACAAGCGCAGAATTATTGCTATGGGAAAAACTTAAAGGTAAAAAGGTTCTGGGATTACGTTTTCGACCACAACATCCGATAGATATTTTTATTGCTGACTTTTATTGTCATCCGATTAAATTAGTAATTGAAGTAGATGGAGGAATTCATAAATCAAAAGATCAAAAAGAATACGATTTAGGCAGAACAGCAGAACTAAATTATCTGAAAATTGAGGTAATAAGATTTACCAATGAAGAAGTTGAAAAAGACATGAGACAAGTAATAGAAACTATAAAACAGAAATGCCTGTTACGTCAATCGGAGATACAACCAAGTCCCCTTTAGGGGATTTAGGGGGGGAAATAAAGGCAATCTATAGTGTGAAACCTATTAAACTGGAGCCGCTTAAGGTATCTGAGCAAACTTTTAAACTAAAAACAATGAGACTTTTAAATATCAAATTAGCTATTAGAAATGCCTTAAAAGACAGGGTTTTGTCCTTCGCCAAGTTATTTGGCTTAAGCATTTCTTTTGCAATTATTTTGTTTGCAGTAGCTTACGTTTATTATGAAACTAGTTTCGATAAGTTTGTCCCGGACCATAAAAAAATTTACAGATGTTTAATGCAGGGACAGCTAAACGGTAATGATGCTGATTTTGCAGTAACAAGTTCTAAAATGGCAAAGGTTGTATTGGCTGAAATACCCGAAATTACTGAGGTTGTACGATTGGCAACCAGAGGAGAAGCGAGTATAAACTACAATACAGAAACCATTGAAATGGGAACCCTGTTTTTTGCTGATCCTGAATTTTTTAGCTTTTTCGATTTCAAAATTTATAAAAATACAGATAATCCGTTTGAGTCGCCCGACAATATAAGTATTGCAGAAAGTGTTGCCAGACAATATTTTGGTTCACCACAGGAGGCATTGGGAAAAGTAGTTCAACTGCGTGGTCAGAATAGTGTGATTACAGGAGTTTTTGAAGATTTACCTTCCAACTTTCATTTACAAACCAAAATAATTCAGTCTATTGATGAGATTAATCCACACCTGGATGGCTGGGGTTCACAAAACTATTATACTTATATAAAAACGAGTTCTGATATATCAGACTTAGACGATCTGAATTTCAAACTTACCAAAACTGTTTATTCACATTACGATGATGGTATAGACGGAGCGTCTGCAACAAACTGGGAAGATTTAAAATACGCAGAAAATACCCATATCTTTTTTAATGCCGAACCATTAACAGATATACATTTTGGTAAACATAGGTTTGATCCGGCAATAACATCGAACAAAATTTATGTTTACGGTGCAATTATTCTTGCAGTTTTAATCCTGCTAATATCCTCATTCAATTTTATAAACCTTACCATTGCCAATTTATCTACACGGGTTAAAGAAATAGGAATCCGTAAAACCAATGGTGCTGCAAACAAACAAATTACCCAACAGTTTATTTTCGAATCAGTATGGTTTTGGGTAACAGGATTTGGTATTGCAATAATGCTCTACTATTTTGGGGAAACTCCGTTGAACAGATTTCTTGGGTTAGAAGTAAATATTGAAGATAAAACTGTAGTACTTCTACTTATATTCATTTTTGCCGGACTTTTAATTTTTAACCTGATTACCAATATTCTGCCTGTAACTTTTTTTTCAAGAAAAGAAACATTGCATCTGATTAAAAAAGAAAGCACTGAAAAACATAATTCTCTTTTAAAAGATGGTTTTGTAGTCCTGCAATTTGTACTTTCTGCTTTAATTATCCTCTGTTCCATTTTTGTGCAAAAACAGATAAATTACATGGTAAACAAAGAACGTGGCTACGACAAAGAAAATATAATCACCATGTCGATGTGGAGTATGGCTCCTGAGACCCGAAGAACATTTATTGAAGAGATATCAAAACATTCAGCAATTCTGTCGGTCTCTACCAGTGATGTTTATTTTGGTTACGATCCAAGTATGAATGGTGCCTTTTTTGAGACAGTTGAAAATGAGAATTATTTCCACACCAGTATTTTGCCGGTAGATGTTAAGTTCTTCAATACATTTAATATTCAGCTAAAAGAAGGAAGATTTTTTGATAAAGAACGACAAACCGATTTTCAAGCTGCTTTATTAAATGAAACAGCTGCAAATGAATATAGAAAAGAGGGATCGTTAATTGGGAAAAAACTGCATATCGATGGCACTAATTATGATATTATAGGAATTGTTAAAGACTTTAATTATCGCTCGTTGTATCATGCTTTACAACCACTTGTAATTACGAGAATTGAAAATCTGGGTAATGTTTTTGTTAAAGTTCGTGGCAATCAAATCCCTGTAGCATTAGAACTTATACGAAATCAAAGAAAAGAACTGGGATTAATGAAACCACTGCAATATTCTTTTCATGATGATATAATTGCCGGACACTATTTAAAAGACCAGCAGGCAAAAAAAATGTTACTCTTTTTGTCTTTTATTTCTGTATTAATAGCTTGTGTAGGCTTATATGCTATCAGTTTTTTTAGCATTATTAAACGAACCAAGGAAATTGGAATTCGTAAAGTAAACGGTGCAAAGGTTTCCGAAATCTTAAAAATGCTCAACAAAGACTTTGTTACATGGGTAGCCATTGCATTTGTAATTGCTTGTCCTATTGCGTACTATACCATGAATAAATGGCTTGAAAATTTTGCCTACAAAACCAATTTAAGCTGGTGGATATTTGCATTGGCAGGAATCCTGGCTTTAGGTATTGCAACGTTAACGGTTTCGTGGCAATCGTGGCGTGCAGCGACAAAAAATCCGGTCGAAGCACTTCGATACGAATAGCAAGAAGTGCCGTGATCCCGACCGAAGCGTCGGGATGGAAGCGTTGAGATATGAATAGGAAATAATAAAAATATGAAAACCATTTTTCAAAATACAAA
Source organism: uncultured Prolixibacteraceae bacterium (assembly GCA_913063265.1). Classification (GTDB taxonomy): domain Bacteria; phylum Bacteroidota; class Bacteroidia; order Bacteroidales; family Prolixibacteraceae; genus Draconibacterium. The sequence goes on from CAJXZG010000007.1 coordinate 42,883, forward strand.
AATGAATAAGGAATGAACCAATTAAAAACGATTTATAGAGGATTAAAAAGAAATCGTTTAAATAGTTCAGTAATAATGCTGAGCATGGCTATTGGTATGGCTTGTTTTTTCCTGATTGTTTTGTTTATAAACAGGGAATTTAAACCTGAAGCATTTAATCCGGACAAACAAAGAACTTATGCCTTGCAAAGTGATAATCCTTTTGGTAATGAGGTCGGAGCTGGCTCAAAAATGATGCATTGCCGGGAAGGATCTGTAGAATACATGCAGGAAAACTTTGAAGAAATAGAAAGCTTTTGCCGGCTTTGGCATATTAGCGGCAAACGTATTGTTGTAAACCGCAACACATATTTTGATAACCCAACAATATTAAGTGCCTCAGAAAACTTTTTCGACTTCTTCAATTATAATCTTGTTACCAATAACTCACAAGATGTTCTAAAAACAAAAAATGATATTGCAATTTCCGAAGATTTGGCAATCAAATATTTTGGAGAAAAATTTCCAATAGGGAAATCGATTCTACTTGGTTCTGGCAAGGGCGAGATAGAGTATTTTGTTAGTGGTGTTTTTGAAAGACCTTTGGAAACTACCCAAATTAGTTTCGATATGGTTACCCTTTTTAATGGAAAAGATAGTCGCTGTTATGTAAAGCTGGACGCGCCTCAAAGCAAACAAAAATTGGAAAATGAGTTTAAACGCCTTAAAGCAGACATCCCCTCCATTAACGATGGAACTCCTTCGCAATATTACCTGCAGGAAATGAATGATGCTTATTTCAGCACGATACGTAATGCCAAATTTGAAGCATCTCGTGATAAATCTGATTTATGGATTGCCCTGGCCATTGCTTTTATCATTATTGGAATTGCCGTTTTTAATTACCTAAACCTGTTAAGAAATCGATTAAACGATAACATTAAATCTTACACAATTAGTCGAATTCAGGGTGCTGCAAATAAAGATTTGGTTTATAATTTTTTAATGGAAACTTTTGGTATGTTATTAATTTCGTTTTCATTAGGTCTTGTTCTTATGAACGTATTATTGCCGTTCTTTAACCAACTGTTAGCTACAAACCTTTCGTTTCAAATTTTTACCCGGCCAAATAGTTTTCTCCTGTTCATCTTATTTATGTCTGTGCTTCTTGTTATATCTTATTTGTTTGCATTTGTTCATGTTAAAACCCGGCTTTCAACTGTCAATATTAAAGGTAAAGCACGCTCAACACGCCGATTACCGATTATGAGTATTATACAACTTGCTGCAATGGTAATTCTTGTAATTTGCTCATCTGTTGTTGTTAAACAAATACAGTTTATAAACAATAAAGAAATTGGACTAGATAAAAATGTGATTGAGATTAGAATTCCTTCATCGCACAGCAGTAAAACAAGCGTATTTAAAGAAAACCTTTCAGCAAATCCGAATGTTTCCGGGTTTTCATTAACAACAGCATCTCCATTACTGGAACACTGGATTTTGGCGCTTCACTATGAAGAAAACGGCTCAAAACAATCATATTACCCTTGCGGATTTACCGGTGATGAGAATTACTTAAAGACACTTGGAATTAACATTCTTGATGGTGAAAATTTTTCAGGAAATCCAGAAACAGACAAAAGGAAATGTCTTGTAAACAAATCGTTCGCAAGCTTATTCCCAAACCGGGAGTTAATTGGAAATCCCATGCCCGGAAACGAAGAAACACTGATTATTGGTATAGTTGAAGATTTTCATTTTTCAAGCTTAAAAAAGATTGTAGAGCCGGCCTATATTGCATTTAATAATTCAGGGCCTCAAATTTTGGTAAAGCCGGTAAAAGGAAAAGAAAATGAAGTTAAAGCTTCAATAGGGGCAATTTGGGAAAACCTCATCCCTGACTTTCCTCCGTACATTGAAAATATGAATGTGCGTTACCAGTATTTGCATGCTGAAAATGAACGTTTTATTCAGCTGATTGGGGCTTGTTGTTTAATCAGTATTTTATTATCAATGATGGGATTATTTGCTCTTTCGGTTGACAATTGTATTAAAAGAATAAAAGAAATAGGTATACGAAAAGTAAACGGGGCTAAAATCCCTGAAATACTTACATTGCTTAATATTGACTTTATAAAATGGGTGGGCATTGCTTTTGTATTAGCTTGCCCCATTGCGTATTTTACCATGAATAAATGGCTTGAAAATTTTGCTTACAAAACTACCTTAAGCTGGTGGATATTTACCATTTCCGGAATTTTAGCTTTAGGTATTGCAGTACTGACTGTTAGCTGGCAAAGCTGGCGGGCAGCGACAAAAAATCCTGTCGAAGCACTTCGATACGAATAGTGAGAAGTGTGAAGATCCCGATAGCATCGTCGGGATGAAAGTACTTGGGTATGAATAAACTAACATAAACAATAAGTTTTAAACGATGATAAAACATTTTATATTAATAGCCTGGAGAAATATTACAAGAAGAAAAACACTTTCTTTTATTCAGATAATGTGTCTTTCGGTCGGGCTGGCTGCATTTATCCTGGTTGCCCGATATGTACAGTATGAAAAAGACTACGATAAATTCAATGTGAATTTTGACCGTATTTATCGAACACAGACATACCGAATAGATGACCGCACTGATGAATCAAGAGCTGTGGTGGTTCCATTAGCCAAATACATTCGGGAAAATATACCGGAAGCTGAAAATGCTATTGTAACCAATGAAGTTTGGAATGAATATCTCTCATCGGATGATGAACATGTTTATAAAGAACAAAAGGGATTTTTTGCTCCTTCAGATATTTTTGAAATGTTCTCATTTAACCTGATTAGAGGAAATAAAAAGGATGTTTTGGATCAACCCAATTCAATTGTTTTAAGCCAAACCATGGCTGAAAAATATTTCCCGGGTGAGGATGCTATGGGAAAAACCATTTTCGACGAGCAAAAACAAAAATTGCTGGTAACCGGAATTATGGAAGATGTGCCGGAACAGTCAACCATCGATGCCAGTTATTTTAGATCAAACTCTGGTTTATTAAAGAGACATGGCGAAAACTGGTATAACAGTTCGTTCGAAATTTATGTTTTATTAAAACCTAATGTTTCGGCAGAAACGGTAAATACCAAAATAGAAAATGTTATAAGGAAATTTGATAAAGACTCGAAACAAGCTGTATTTCTTCAACCCTTGAGCAGATTACATCTTAAAGAATTTGTTCGCGACGATAGGGGTTCAATAATTTATTTCTTTTCTTTTATTGGTATTTTAACTCTTTTACTCGCATGTGTAAGTTTTATGAACCTAACCACCTCCTTTTCTACCATGCGCTCGGTTGAAATTGGAGTTCGTAAAGTATCGGGAAGTAACAGAAATATTATTCGTTTTCAGTTTTTAATTGAGGCAATTCTAATTGCTTTTATATCGCTAACATTTGCAATAATTTTTTCCTACCTGTTATTGCCGTTGTTTAACACTGTAGTTAACCGAAATATTGAATTACAACTTTTGAGTAATCCAATATTTATTTTATTCCTGGTTGCGGCTGTATTAATTACAGGATTTATCGGAGGCAGCTACCCTGCTTTGTTTATATCGAGGCTAAAACCGGTTAATGTATTAAAGGGAAGAAATTCATTTAAAAAAGGCAGAATAAGAGGACTCACTGCAATGGTATATCTTCAGTTTATACTTTCTGTAGTACTCTTAACATCCAGCATTTGGATGTATAAGCAGGTTACTTTTCTTAAAAATAAAGACCTGGGGTATAAAAAAGAAAATCTGTTGCATTGTAAACTTCCGGGTGTGGAAACCAATATTTCCTACCAGCAGGTACGTCAGCGCATTCTGGAAAATCCCGGCATCGAAGATATGTCTATTTCTATAAATTCTCCATTACATTCAAGCTGGGGTTCCCGTGTTCAGTATGAAGAAGGTCCAACCGATGACCATAGCTATGGGCGATGGAACGAAGCCTGTGAGAATTTTGTAAATACATTGAGTTTAAAAGTAGTACAGGGAAGAAACTTTTCTGACAGTTATTCTGCCGAAAACAAAAACTGTTTAATCAATGAAACAGCGGTCAAACATTTTGGGTGGGATGATCCGATTGGAAAATGGATTGAAATGAATGGAGAACGTTATACGGTAGTGGGAGTGCTAAAGGATTTTAACAACGATGATGTACATAATCCAATAATCCCTTACATTTTATTGTATCGCGACAGTGGATTTGGCAATATTAATGATCTCACATTTAAAGTTAATCCGAATACAACAATCAGCAGTTTGGATCATATTAATTCAGTTCTAAAAGAAACCTTTCCAAATGTTCTGTTTGAAGTAAACGGTTACGATGTTGGAACTTATCGCCTGGCACTCGAAATATGGACCAGCGCAAAAAACACATTTGCATTTTTTACTGTACTTGCTGTTATAATTGCAGCAATGGGTTTGTTTGGTCTTGTGGTTTTTGCCTCACAGAGAAGAGTGAAAGAAATTGGAATCAGAAAAGTACAGGGAGCCAGAGCCGAACAAATATTGCCACTAATTACCAAACAATTTGTAGTTTTGGTTGTAGCGGCTAATGTTATTGCTTATCCATTGGCACGTATGCTTGAGAATGTAACACCGGGAGCCTTCAAATACCAGTTTACACTTGTAGACATACTAACAGTTTTGGCTATCTCCGTATTTGTGACTTTGGCATCCAGTGGTTATCAGGCGCTCAGAGCCTCGCAGTTAAATCCGGTTGAAGCATTACGATATGAATAATTACTTTCAAAATAAAAATGAATTAAATTGAAATAAAAGTTCCAGTAACATAAATATAATTAGTCAAACTTTAAAAAATCAGGATAATGAGAATCAAAATGAACTTTAAAGAACATACAGTAAGATTAATGCTTATTGTTTCTGTGTTAAGCATGGGAGTTGTGGAGATTGGTACAGCTCAAACCATAACTAAAAAATTTGATATGAATCAGCCCGGCACGCTGTTGTGCTCATCTTCGGGTGGAAGTGTTACGGTTGATGCACATGAAAAAAATGAAGTAATTGTACAGGCATTTGTACGTAAAAAAGGAGAAGTTTTATCGCCAAACGATTCTGATTTGGAAGAAGTTTTGGAAGGATTTGATTTGATAATTAAAAAAAATGGAACCGAAATTACTGCAAAAGCTCATCGAAAAAACCGTGGCAAATTCTGGAACAACACCGGAATCTATTTTACGGTAATTGTTCCTCATGAGATGTCCTGCGATGTTTCATCTAGCGGTGGAAGTGTTAAAATTTCAGGTGTTGAAGGAACTCACGACTTCTCAAGCAGTGGAGGAAGTGTTAAACTTGAAAATACTGCAGGAACCACAACAGCCAAATCTTCCGGAGGCAGTGTAAGTGCATACAAACATAAAGGAGATATTAAATTAAGTTCAAGCGGAGGCAGTGTTACTTTGGACAAAGCAAAAGGAAGTGTATATGCACACAGCTCAGGCGGTAGCGTAAAACTAAAAAATATTGCCGGAGATATTGATGCTCACAGTAGCGGAGGAGGTGTTTATGTTAGCGGTGAAGCGCCAATGGTAAAAGCCAAATCCAGCGGGGGCCCGGTAAAAGTCGACATCAGCAATGTAAGCAAAGAATTACACCTGGTTTCAAGCGGAGGAAGTGTGGATGCTGTAATTTACCAGGGAGACAAGTTAGGTATGAATCTCGATTTAGGTGCTTCAGGCAGGGTAAATATCGACCTTTACGATTTCTCCGGAAAATCTGAAAAAAGCAGAATTAAAGGAACAATGAACAATGGTGGAATCCCGGTTTATATGAGAGCTTCAGGAGGAAGTGTTAATGTTCAGTTCGAGGATTAAATGAATGAATTACAAATAACATAACTTTTAAAACGGTGCTCCAAAGGCAATACTAAACTAAAAACGTTAACCGAAAATTTATATGTTGAAAATTATTTTTCTTTCTGCATTCAGAAGTCTGTTAAAATATAAGCAGATGAGCCTGATTAATTTGCTCGGGTTGGTAATCGGGCTCACATCCTTTTTATTTTCTGCTTATTACATTGTATATGAGTTTTCGTATGATTCATTTTTTGAAAAATCTGAAAATATATATCGTATTAATTTTGAAGTAAAAAAGCAGGGAGAACAAATATATAATGGTGCCAAGTCTCCTTTGGCCCTGCGTTATACCATAAAAGAACAAATTCCTGATATAGAAGCGAATGGCTGTTCATATTTTGAAAAGTGCCAGGTATTATACGAAGATACTTATTTTGCAAATCAGGATTTTTTATGGGTTTCTGAAGATTTTGAGAAAGTATTTCCACTCGAAATGATTGAAGGTTATGCCGATTATTCAGCACCACGCCTGGGAATTATTTCTGAAACGGCGGCCAAAGCCCTTTTCCACAATACAAATCCTATCGGGAAAATTATGGAGGTTAATGGCGAAATGCCGATAGAAATAACAGGTATTTTTAAAGATTTACCATCCAACACTCATCTTAATGCACAGTATTTTGTGTCCTACAAAACCTGGGTTGAGATGGGTGTAATCAATGAAGAACAAGATTGGTATGGCGGATGGTGGAATTATGTGAAACTAAAGGACAAAACATCAGCGGAACAAACACTCGAAAAGATAAATGGATTTGTAGATTCACACATGGCTTTCCTTGCTGATGATAACCGTACAGCATCTTTTTCTCTTCAACCCTTAAAAGAATTGCACTACATACAGGGTATTGAAGGCGAAATGGGCGCGAATACAAATTACTCCTCCCTGGTTAATCTGATATTAATTGCATTGTTAACCGTATTTATTGCGTGGATAAACTATGTAAATCTGTCGACAGCACATGCACAAACCAGATCACTGCAAATTGCCATGCGTAAACTTATTGGAGCAACGAACCTGCATGTCTGGTATCAATCACTGGCCGAAAGTATCATTTTAAATTTAGGAGCTCTTTTTATATCCTTTGGAATATACTTTTTGTTCAAAAACTCTTTTGCAGACTTATTTAATATTCCACTAAAACAGGCGTACATCCCACACGGATATATATTTCTAATATTGTTTGCACTTGTTTTTGCCGGTATACTTTTTTCAAGTCTTTATTATGCAGTGTCACTTTCCAGAATCAAATCTCTTTCACAACAGGGAAAAAATAAAAAGGGCAAATTTCAAAAAGGCCTGGTTATGGTACAAATGGCTTTGTCAGTTCTTTTTCTGATAAGCACCATTGTTGTTTATAAACAAATTAATTACATGAAAAAGAAAGACCTGGGCATTGAGCTAAATGGTGTTGTTGTATGTACCGGCCCTGCTTCTCTTAACCCTGACCCTCAAAAAAGACAAAAGTACCAGGCTTTTAAAAATGAAGTACTCGGATATGCAGGTTTTGAATCGGTTACCTTTAATTATTTTGTTCCCGGGATGGAACCTCCCGGACTGGTACATTCCGAATTCCGAAATCCTGCAAAGGGAGTTGTTTCAGGTACAATATTCTACGAGAACAACGGAGATGACGGACTTTTAAATACGTACAAAATCAAATTACTTGCCGGGAAAAATTTTAGTCTTGCACAAAATCAAAATTACAACAAGATTATAATAAACGAAACGGCAATGTCCATTCTTGGATTTAACAATCCGGAGGAAGCAATCGGAAACCGAATTTACCGGCAAGGCGATACAACACGATTAGAAGTTCTGGGTGTGGTAGCTGATTTTCATAATGAAGGTTTACAGAAACCCATTTACCCCATTGTGTGGAACAATTATTACCCGAGAGAATTTGGATATTTTGCAGTCAGGGTTAACACAAAAAATGCACAGGAAACCATTGCTCAATTGCAGGAAATTTGGGACAGGCATTATAAAAAAGATAAGTTCGATTTTGTTTTTGCCAACCAACAATTTAATCAACAATATGAATCTGAAAGTCGTTACAGCACATTTTTTATCTGGCTTACTTTTTTGTCGATTTCTATTGCTTCAATCGGATTGTATGGTTTAATTCTGTATTACCTGGATAAACGGAATAAAGAAATAAGTCTTCGAAAAGTAAATGGCGCCAGTATTGCCCAGATTGTAATAATGCTAAACAAAGACTTTGTAAAATGGGTGGCTATTGCTTTTGTAATTGCAAGCCCGGTTGCATATTTCACAACCAATAAATGGCTTGAAAATTTTGCTTTTAAAACCAATTTAAACTGGTGGATATTTATGGTGGCCGGTGCACTTACTTTGGGAATTGCATTGTTCACAGTGAGTTGGCAAAGTTGGCGAGCCTCAACGAGGAATCCTGTTGAGGCACTCAGATATGAGTGACGAAATCCTGATGCCATCGTCGGGATGGAAGTGCTCAGGTATGAATAATGAATCCTCATATTAGAGTTTCAACAGAAAAACAATTAAACAAAATGTGATTTATATTTAAACTGAAAGTCATGATAAAAGAATATTTAAAATCAGGAATGCGGAATTTAATATCCAACAAGATATTTACTGTAATCAATATATTAGGACTGGCAATTGGATTGGTAAGCTCACTTCTTATTTTTACATGGGTGAATAATGAACTGAGTTATGACAAGTTTCATACAAATGCACCACAGTTGTGCCGTTTAATCGGCAATGATGCCGTAAATTCCCCTGAACCACTGGCACCTGTACTTATCGATGAGTTCCCGGAAATTATAAATGCTTCGCGATTTCGATTACTTCCGCAAAGTAAACTGGAATTTGAAAAAACAATTTTTGAAACCAGGCCTGCAGCAATCGACAATTCATTTTTTGAAATGTTTTCATTCAATTTTATTAAAGGCGATAAAGAAACAGCGTTACAGTCTCCGTCATCAATGGTGGTCAGCCAAAGTTTTGCATCTCGCATTTTTGGCGAGAATGAACCACTTGGGAAACCGGTATCGATACTTTTTTACGGACAGGTAATGGAATTTTATGTTTCAGCAATTGTTGATGATTTACCTCATAATTCACATATCCACCCTGAATGTTATGTTTCAATTTATGATTTTGTGAACAAGCTTTATGGAGGAGAATTAAGCGAGTGGTCCGACTGGTCGGCAGTAACCTATGTCCAGATTCCTGAAAATATTGACAAAACAGGGATGGAAGAAAAAATAAGCAATTGTGTTTTATCGCACACAAACAATAACTCCGACTATAAGGTTCAGGAAATTCAGCCTGTTACAAAAATTCACCTGAGCTCAGGCTTTAAAAACGAATATGCAGATTGCCGTGATATAAAATACGTTTACATCTTTTCTGTTATCGCATTTTTTATTTTACTGATTGCATGTATTAATTATGCTAACAATACTATTTCCGCAGCAATGAAAAGACTGAAAGAGATAGGAATCAGAAAGGTAATCGGAGCTACACGAACTGTCTTGATTAAACAATTGTCCGTCGAATCGATTCTGGTTCTTTTTATTGCTTCAGTTATCGCTTTTGCCGTGCTTTCATTTTCTACACCATTTTTTGAAGATTTAACCGGAAGTGACCTCTCTTTTTTTCCTTTCGAAATAATTATACTGTTTCTTTCAATATCCATTGTAATACTGGGAATCATTGTCGGCATCTTTCAAACTACCTATTTTTTATCGTTTAAAACAATCACAGTTTTACAGGCAAGAATAAGGGTTCCAAACAAGCGAATTTCAGGGAAAGCCATTTTAACCACCATACAGTTTGCCCTGGCAATAATTATAATAATAGGGGCAATTGGAGTAAAAAAGCAAATATATCATGTTCAGAACCTGGACCTTGGATTTGAAGAAGAAAACCTGGTATATTTTCCTTTAATGAATAATTCAAACGAGAATATACAGCTTCTAAAAAACGAGCTGCTTACAAATCCCAACATTTTAAGTGTGACTTCAGGGCACCTGCTAACAGCCTTAAATAAACAAAATTCCAGCTCAATTAACTGGACCGGCAAAAATCCGGAAGAGGTGTATTATGCCAATATACATCGTGTGGATTTTGATTTTCAAAAAACATACGGCGCAGAAATGGCAGATGGCAGATTTTTTTCTGAAGAACTGGCAAGCGATAAATCATCGGCATTTATCCTGAATGAATCTGCGGTAAAAACCTTTAACATGGAATCACCGGTAGGCAAAAATTTTTCGCTGTGGGGAAGGGATGGCAGAATTATCGGAGTAATAAAGGATTACCATTATGAAACTGCACATAACATGGTTTCTCCGGCAGTTTTATGGATGAATACAGAGGTGAGTTTTCCTAAGCATGAAACCATAACAATGCGAATCCGGCCTGAAAACCTTCACAACACTCTACAATTTGCTCAGAATATAATTGAAGAACATAACATGGGCTACAAATCAGAATATTATTTCCTGGATTCTTCATTTGAAAATGCATACACAGCAGAACAGCGTTTTTCAAAAATAATGAACGTAGCATCTCTGCTGGCGATTTTTATATCATGTATAGGATTATTCGCACTTATAACTTTTGCAGTAAGAAAACGCATTAAGGAAATTGGCATTCGTAAAGTAAATGGAGCATCTGAAATTACAATTATGAGCATTTTGTCGAAGGATATTGTAAAATGGGTTCTAGTAGCACTTGTAGTAGCCACACCGGTTTCATATTATGTTATGACCAGGTGGCTTGAAAATTTTGCTTATAAAACCACACTAAGCTGGTGGATTTTTGCCCTCGCAGGATTATTAACCTTAGGAATCGCATTACTTACTGTTTCATTTCAGTCATGGAAAGCTGCCACAAGGAATCCGATCGAAGCACTCAGATATGAGTGAAGAAATCCCGATAGCATCGTCGGGATGAAAGCTTTAAAGTATAAATAGCTTTTTATTCAGAACCGAATAAAGGAAAATCCATCAATGATCAACTTAAAACAATAAATTAAATTACCAGAAACCATGAAACTAATTTCTTATTTTACATCCTTTTTTTATAGGAAAAAGCCTAACAGGTATGTAAATATTATAGGCCTGACCGTGGCATTTGCTGTCTTTATTTTTATCCTTCTTTTTGTTAATAATGAATTGAATTTTGACAAATTTGTTGCAAACGGCGACAGGATATTCCGCATTGAAGAAGGAGAATTCAACCAGGTACCTTCAGCAATAAGCAAATTGGCTAAACAGAATCTCGACGAAATAGAAAACACTGCTACCGTTAAATCCTTTGATAACCATTGGATAAGTTACAACAAAAATATCTTCGAAATAGAAGACTTTTGTTTTACTGAGAATTCATTTTTCAAGATATTTCCGATTCCATTTGTAGTGGGAAATCCGGAAACCGCCCTCGACGCACCATTTAAAATTGTGTTATCTGAAACCCTTGCAAAGAATATATTTGGCAGTAAAAATCCGATCGGGGAGCTCGTGAACTTTAAAAATGAAGATTATTATACCGTAACAGGTGTAATAAAAGACCTTCCTGATTTTCATCTACCTGTTAAAGCCATTGCCTCTTACAAATCGCTTGAGTCAAGATACAATTTACCTGAATATAATTGGTACTGGGGACTGGTAACATATGTGATGTTAAAAGAAAAACAGAATCCCGATATGGTTGAAGAAAAACTGAATGTTCTATTAAACGAAAAAAATGAACAATGGGAAGCCAATGGCAGCTCTGTTTTTTTCAGGCCATTTAACGATATTTATCTGTCAAACGATACATATGGGAACGATGAAACCAAACACGGGAATGCCTCTTTGCTTATCATTTTAACAGTTATAGGTGTTTTTATTGTATTAATTGCAAGTGTTAATTATATAAACCTTTCTGTTTCTTATGGAATTCGTAAGTCAAATGACCTAATTGTTCGGAGGATTTTGGGTAGTACAAAGCGAAATTTTATATTCAGCCAAATCCTCCAGTCATGTTTATCGATTTTTATATCAATATTACTGGCTTTCAGCATCGTTTCAGTTTTTCTTAATTCTTTTGAGAGTTTAATAGGAAAAGAACTTAATGTTGCATCATTCATTAGTATAAAAAATGCCTTCATTTTAATTACGGTGATTCTGACTTTATCCATAATTTATGGCTTATTGCCGGCATTAATTTTACTAAAAGTCAATTCGTTTCAATCGGTAAAAAGTTCCCTGGTCAACACAAAACATTCAGGTTTTAATTCAACCCTTGTCATATTTCAATATGCACTTTCCATAATTCTTATTTGTGGAACGATTATAACGTATAAACAACTTAATTATATCAAGAAAAGCGATCTCGGATTTAATAAAGATCAGGTTGTGAGTATAGAATTAACTCCCGAGTTGAAAAAAAATCCCGAAAGGTTTAAAGAAGAATTAGCAGAAAATTCAAACATACTAGGTGTTTCTTTTGCTTCCAATAACATTACGCAGTTTAATGAATATGCGCTGGGTTTTTCCATTGATAACCATGTTCATATTTTTAATAGCGCATTAATCGATCCTGAATTTATTCCATTAATGGAATTTAACCTGATTCAGGGAGAAAATTTTTCCCTGAATAAAAAAAGCTTGATGACTGAAGGATATATTGCCAATGAAACAGCATGGAATATTTTAAAAAACTCATCATTAAAAGATAAGAATTATGAATTGGACAACAGAATATTAATAGGGGTTATAAAGGATTTTCATTTTGAATCATTTCATACCAGGGTAAATCCTTTGATATTTTATGGTGGTAACAATGAAAATTACAACAATGCTTTTGTTAAACTTACAGGTGGAAATATAAGCCAGGCAATAACACATATCGAAAATACATTTGAAGAATTAGATCCTGAAAGCTTATGTAAATACCATTTTGTCAACGATGCTGTGAATAACATGTATCATTCTGAAAATGTAATGTCCCGATTACTGGGGATCTTTACCCTGATTGCAATCTTTATCGCGGGAATTGGAATAATTTCACTTTCAGCCCTGACGATAGAATCCCGTATTAAAGAAATAGGAATACGAAAAGTTAATGGAGCAAAAGTATCAACCTTGTTGTCAATGTTAAACAAGAATTATATTAAGTGGGTTCTTATTGCCTTTGTTATATCTGTTCCCGTTTCGTGGTTTATAATGAATAAATGGTTAAGCAACTTTATGTACAAAACCGAACTGAATTGGTGGTTATTTGCCCTGGCAGGGATGTTGGCTTTGGGAATTGCTTTACTTACAGTAAGCTGGCAAAGCTGGCAGGCAGCAACAAGGAATCCTGTGGATGCTCTGAAGTATGAATAAAAGCGACAAAAAAACATACAGTACTGTAAATATATTTGACACTCTTACTTAATCAAAATAAACATAAAATTCTCATAATCTGACAATTAAAACAATGGCATCAAATTAGAATAACATTTATACTTTAATAGTATTAAAGGATAAATTTGAAATATATAACATTTAGAAACAGCTTTCAAAATGTAACATTTCACAATTCAATCCGACATTATTTTGCCATGAAACATCAACTAAAAATCACACTAGCCAACATCAGAAAATCAAGGCACACATCTGCTTTGAACCTGATTGGACTCAGCAGCGCTTTTGCAGCATTTATCCTTATCATGCTATATGTATGGAATGAATACCAGTTCGATCGGTATCATGAAAATGCTGAAAACATTTACAGGGTTGAGTTCAAGGACCCGGAAGGTAGTAAAACCGGTGTATTTCTTCTTGGACCAACAGGAGAAACCCTGGTTAATGAATTTTCAAACATTGTTAATTCAACAACCTACATGCCGTGGGGAAAATGGGGAGAGCAGCCCTTCTCCTATGAAAGTAATACAGGAATTCACCGAAGTTATGAAGATTATGCATTTGCCGATGAACATTTAACAGAAGTTTTCACATTCGATTTTATTTGTGGTCCTGAGCAACCTTTGTACAATAATGAGACGGCAATGGTGAACGAAACTTTTGCCAGAAAGGCCTGGAAAGATGAAGATCCTCTCGGAAAGACAATCAATACAGGTGGAAATAAATATACGGTTACAGCAGTATTCAGAGACCTGCCCGAAAACAGCATTTTCACCAGTCCTATTATTTTAAAAATTCCGACAGACGGTTTTATTGGCGAAGCACGTAAAAGCTGGAATGTAACCAATTACCCACAATTTATCAAAACCACAAAAGGTACGAATGCTGAAGAACTGAGTACAATGATAAACGAAATATCTTCTGTACCTTCAAGATATCGTTTTTTCGATAATGGTAAGACAATGGCAGAAATTGTTGCCCGACCTATCAGCGAGCTTAGGTTTACAAAAGAAGTTGCTGAAAACCCATTATTTGGAACCAATAACAAGATGTTTGTCGATTCTCTTTTTATTGTTGGTATTCTGATCATTCTTGTGGCTATGATTAACTACATCAATTTTGCTACAGCACATTTGCCCAAGCGGATGAAGACCTTTAACATCAACCGAATAATTGGAAGCAGCAAGTGGAATTCGGCGGAACAGATGATGCTCGAAACTATCCTTCTGTATACTATGGCATTTGTTATTGCCCTTACATTGGCATACTATCTCAACAAATCATTTTCTGTACCCGTTTTGGGCTATCAAATTCCATTCGAAAAAAATGTATTTGTGCTTGTCACATCAGCCATTATCGCTTTAGTTGGTGCATTTATAGCGGGAATCTATCCGGCAATCGTCAGTACTACAGGAAAACCCATTCAATCATTAAAGAAAACCCAGAGCGGTATAAATGAAAACCTGAGAGGTACATTTACTGTATTTCAATTTGCCGCAACAATAGCATTACTTGTTTCTACACTTACCGTGATTAAGCAGGTTCGCTTTATGGAAAATACCGATCTGGGATTTAACAAAGAACATACTTTTGTACTGCCTATGTTCACTGAAATCAAGGATAATTATTCAACATTTGAAAATGAAATTCTTGCAAGCCCTCATATTAAACAAATGACCTGTTCGAGAGCGGTTCCCGGACGAGGTCAGGAGGCAAATGTGTTTACGGTTGATGATCAAAGATGTGCCGTTTACGATTGGGCGGTAGGAGACGGTTATATGGAAATGATGGACTTTGATATTATTGAAGGCCGTGGATTTCATAAAAATAGTGAGGCCGATAAAGGGAATTTCATTTGCAATGAAACAGCTGCCAAAAAATATAACTGGAAACTGGGAACCAAAATAAACGACAAACAGATCGTGGGTATAATGAAAGATTTCAATTTAGTTTCTTTAAGGGAAACCATTGAACCCTTTGTATTTCACAAAGCATATTCATTGGATGAAACCAGAACTATTAGTTTGAAACTGAATGGAAATAACACCAAAGAAGCACTTGCAGATATAAAAACTGCTTTTGAAAAGTTTTGTCCTGAAATTCCGTTTAAGGGGCATTTTCTCGACGATGAGCTGAATATGCTTTATGCGAAAGAGAGTCAACAATCCAAACTGATCACCTTTTTTAGCATATTGTCTGCCATTGTTTCCATGCTTGGCATTCTGGGACTTTCTATTTTCATGTGTCAGCAGAAAATCAAAGAGATTGGCATACGTAAAGTAAACGGTGCGAAAATTTCTGAAGTATTGATAATGTTGAATAAAAGTTTTGTAAAATGGGTTCTTATTGCATTTTGCCTGGCAACTCCAATCGCAGTCTGGTTGATGAAACAATGGCTGAACAATTTTACATTCAAAACAGAATTAAACTGGTGGCTTTTTGCCATTGCCGGATTTGTAGCATTGGCGATAGCCCTGTTAACGGTATCCTTTCAGTCGTGGAAGGCCGCTGCAAGAAACCCTGTTGAGGCACTCAGGTATGAATGACGACATCCGAATCCCTGTGTATTGAAGGCACTGCGTTACGAGAAGGTTCCTATTATTTTTCAAAAGAAGAACCAGATTGCTGCCATTTTAAATCCGACTTCCATTTTGACAATAAAGAATTAAAAAACATAATAAATATTAGTAGAAAACCATTTCAATAAAATAAAAAAAATAGCCATGAAACGAATGAACCTGTTTGTTGTTGCAATCTTTATTGCATTAACTGCTTTTACAAAAACCTATCAGATTGATGAAAAACATCATCATGTTTCAGAAAGCCAATCCATTCTTGTTGATGTTTCGCATGGACAAAAATTCTGGAACGATCCAGAGACTATGATTAGTGGTGATTTTAACCGCGTAAATTACCTGAACGATGAACTGGCAAAATCTGTAGAATCCCTGCATGCCAAAATTGAATTCATACATAATGAAATCGATACAGATAAATTGAGGGTTTGTGATGCCCTGTTTATTCATGTACCAACTTCGCAATATACTCAATCCGAAATTAAAGCCATCAACTATTATCTTGAAAAAGGAGGTTCCTTATTCCTGGTTATGGAGGTGGATTACTGGTCAACACTTGAGCAAAGCAATGTTAATGACCTGATTGAACCTTTTGGATTGAAGTTTGGTGATCAGATCGATGATCCTACATCTGGGGGGCATACCAAAGCCGGGAATATTACCAGAAAGGCATTGAAAATACCCTTCCATGGTGGCAGAATCATTGAAGGTGGCATTCCATTTTGCTACAGCGATCATAACAACGAAAATGTGTTTGGGGTCTCTAAAGAACTAAAAAGTGGTGGAAAAATAATTGCAATGGGAGAAGCCATGGTATCGTTGTTCATGACCAGCTGGAACGGAGTTGATGGATATGAATGCAGTGATTTCATGCACTATGCTTTTCATTATTTGCTGAATTGATCATGTCATAAACGAATAAACCTGTTATAAATAAAAATCAATCCCATGAAAATGAAATCCATACTCTTTTTGAACATTATCTGTATATGTTTCCAGAATGCTTTTGCACAGGAAGCCCAAACGATTAACGACACCATTTATTCTGAAGTTTTAAATGAAGAAAGGGAAATCACCATCAAACTTCCTGTTTCATATGATCAGGAATCCAATGAAAAATACGATGTAATTTATCTTACCGACGGAGAATGGAATGAATATCCATTTTCCTTCATTTATAAATTCGCTCAAGACGAAAGCTATGTCCCACCGGCAATCATTGTTTCGGTTAAGAATAAATACATTGACGGAGCCAACCAGAGAGACCGTGATTTTCTGCCTGTAAAAGTACCCCAACCGGCCATATCGGGTGGAGCAGATAATTTTCTGGATTTTCTTGAGCAGGAACTAATGCCATATATCAACACAAATTATAAAACCAACGGTCACAATTCATTATACGGCCATTCATATGGTGGACTTTTTACTGCCTATGCCTTGCTTACCAGACCGGCAGTGTTTGATTACTATTATGCCACCGACCCTGCATTCTGGTTCAACGATGAATATATCATTCAACTTGCAGGAGAAAAGCTTGAGTCGCTTCCACCAGGAAAAGTTTTCTGGGTTGCCGGGATCACCGAAAGTCATAAAGGAATGAAGATTGACAAAATGGATTCGGTTTTGCAGGCAAAAGCACCTGAAAACCTCCATTGGAAAGTTGTTACCTATCCCAATGAAAAACATAATTCGGTGCGCCTTAAAGCCATGTACGATGGTATCAAATATGTATATTCAGGCTATACCACCTCTCCGATGATGATTCACCCAATGGGCGGTACACTTATGCCTGACTCTGCAATAGGTATCTTTATACAAAATCAGGGCAATGCCAGATATACCCTGGACGGAAGTACACCCACTTCTGAATCAATGGGTATCAGGTCTCTTGATGAAATAAAAGGACCTGTACAATTAAGCGTTAAATCCTTTTCGACCAGCGGTAGGTATGACCATCTTATAAGCGAAGAATTCAAAACCGGAGAAGCTGTAAAATCTGTAAAAAAAACACGCAAAGCAGAAGCGGGTGGACTCCGTTACTCCTTTTACAAAGGCAGCTTTGAGAAAATCCCGGATTTCGATGATATGAAACCTGAACAAAAAGGTATTGCCAACGATACATTCAGAATAAGCAAGTTGGGAGATACTGATTTGGCCTGTTTGTTCGAAGGATATCTGGAAATCGACCAAACAGGAAATTATATCTTTTTTCTTCGCTCAGATGATGGGTCCAGGTTGTACATCAACGAGCAATTAATCATCAATAATGACGGAATAAAAACCCAACCTGAACCCAAATCGTATGTCGTTCCACTTGAAGTAGGATTCCATCAAATTAGGATTGAATATTTTCAATATAAAGATGGAAAGGATTTTAGTCTGCGCTATGTGAAGCCTAATAGGTATCAGTCAGAACGCATACCCAATAGTAAATTATACCATTGACCAATTAAATCATAAGCTGTGTTTCAATTTATCCTGACATTTTATCGAAAATATCTCCTGCGGAATAAGCTGAACATCCTGAATATAGCAGGAATGGCTTTTGGGATGTTCACATTTATGTTCATTTATTTTTATGTTTACTGCGAAAGCAATTACGATCAGTTTTTCGATAACAGCAAAAACATCTATCATGTTTCATTGAATATTCATCGCAATGGGGAAGATTTGTTGTACTCAAACACCCCTATCAGGCTTGCAGAGGAGGCAAAAGATGAAATTCCGGGAATAAAATCCACAGCACTATACAGTTCTGTTTTAGAAACTGTTATTGCCAGAATTGGAGAAGAAACATTTTTAAAACCTGAAGTTTTTTATGTCAATTCCGAATTCTTCGATGTGTTTAGTTATAAATCCATTGAGGGAAATTTGAGCAATGCCCTTTCCGGACCGGGTAAAGCTGTTTTGACCCAAAGTGCCGCGCAAAAATACTTTGGAACAAGCGAAGCGCTGGGAAAGCAAATGGAAATTCTTCACAGCGATAAAGCACCTCTGTTGGTCACGGTATGTGCAATCATCGAAGACCTTCCCGCAAACAGCAACATCCATTTTGAAGTAGCCTGTCATAAAGATGATTACATTGGTTTAATCGGGGATTTTTTCGACAACTGGTATTTTAAAATTAGTCAGTCATATATTGAATTGTATGAGCATGTGGAGCCCGATGAAGTTTTGGGTTCCCTGAATAAGCTGATTGATAAAAACATGAATGACCATAGCAATGCAAATGCTGATATCGTAACAGCAAATCTTGAAAGAATAAAAGAAAAACATTTCCAAAGGAATTATACGCTACAACATCCATCTGAAAAATTTATAAGCAGAAGCTCTCTCATAATTCTTATATCTGTTGGATTCATAACCTTGATTATATCATGCCTGAATTTTATCAATTTTATGGTTTTTCAAAGTACCAAATACTTGCGGGAAATTTGTATCAGAAAGGTTAATGGCTCCGGAAAGTCAAGATTATTTCTCATGCTTCTGAAAGAATCATTATTGCTGTCACTGATCCCAATGCTGCTATCCTATCTGTTCTTCAGAATAGTATCCAATGGTTTGTATCAGCAGTTTGGATTTACTGTAAACACCATTGAAATAAATTCATCAAAGTTCTGGTTAATCCTTTTCTTCATACTTTTGGGTAGTGCACTGATCTCAACAATCTATCCAATGATCAGGTTAACGATAGCTCAACCTGTACAACTTTTGCAAACGACCAGAAACAACAATAAGGGATTCAAAAAAAGTGCTGGTTTGTTTACGATCATTCAGTTGTCATTGTCAGTCATCCTGATCTCAGGCATCTTCCTTATCAACAGGCAAATAACCTACATCAATGAACAAAATATTGGATTTGACAAGGATAAAATACTGGTATTTGCAGCTCCAATTGCAGAAAGCAACATTGCCTACCTTGAAAAAATGGATGTGTTTAAGAATGAGGCAAAAAAAATTCCGGGTGTTCATGCACTATCGGCCTCCGCTTCAATTCCCGGAGAAAAACTGATTACCTATGATTTTGGTTTAAAAAACAAGGCAGAATCCATGAATAAGTACCTCGGGCTTTCAGCAGATGAAGATTTTTTTGAAACTTATGGGATCAAGTTATTGGCAGGAAAAAGCTTCTCTCAAAATCCTGAACTGAGAAACAAGGAAATCATCATCAATAAAGCCTTGTGTGAAAGACTTGGATTTAATAGTTACGATGAGGCTATTGGGCAGGAAGTCAATCTGAAAAGCGGAATTATTGCCGGTGTTGTTGAGAATTACAACCATCTGTCGCTGCATCAGGAAACCAAACCCCTGCTTTTTGAATACAATTTAAACCGGCTGGGCTATTTTTCAGTTAACATTGGCCAAAAAAACCGAAAAGAAAACATTGCAGCACTTAAAGTACTTTGGGATCAAACATTTATGAACAGTCCCTTTCAGTATTCATACCTGTCTGACAGACTTAATCAACAATACATCAATGAAAGCAGGCTTGTAAAGATCACATTCCTGTTTACCGTTGTTGCCCTGATCATTACTTTTTTGGGAATCATCATCACCAGTATAAATTTATCAGGTTTAAGAACAAAAGAGATAGGAATACGTAAGGTGAATGGTGCAAGAATCTCACAGATTGTTGCAATGCTAAACAGTGATATTATCATCTGGGTTGCAATCGCCATTGTTTTTGCAACTCCTGTTGCCCTGCTCCTGATGAATAATTGGCTCGAAAATTTTGCTTATCAGACAGAAATTGCTTGGTGGATTATCCCGATTTCAAGTATAGGAGTTTTAGGATTAGCATTGTTCACTGTAAGTATTTACAACTGGTTGGCAGCGACCAGGAATCCTGTCGAAGCTCTCCGATACGAATAGAGGATCGATAGATTCCGAATCTTCCTGGATTAATGCACTCTGAAACAAGAGTTCAAAATACTTATTTTATGAAATATTAAAAAACAAAAAAACTAAAATAGTGTTAATCGTTAGCTGTATTTCAATTACAGGCCTGACAAATCCATTACAAACAAAAGAGAATCATAAATCTTCAAATCCAATCCATACAATCCTTATAGTTATATCACATGAAAGAAATTCTGAAACAATCCTGAATCAATGACGGAAGGCGATATTAACCGTATTAAATATCTGACCGTGAATTTATGAATGATGTTTTGATGTGGTTACTGAACTAGCCCAATGAGTAGCTGAGTTAAATTAGTAAGTACCTATAATAAAATTAATTAGTAAAAAGAAGTGATCGGATTTTTTTATAAAATACGGATCCTGCAGTGCTTTGTCTATTTTGAAACTGTTTGATATTAAGAATAACATTTAGCAACGAAAACCTGCCAACAAATAATGCTGACGAAGGTGAAGAAATAAACAAAGTACAGATAACCGAATTGCTGAAATTTATTGATTCATTGGTTAATGAAAAGGATAAAAAACGCATATATAAGGAGTTGGGAAAACAATGCCTGTATTCCGGAAATTATAATAAGTGGATAGTTGGTTTTAAAAACAACATTGATGAATTTTTTGACATGATTCAAGGGGATGAAGCAAGCTACCGGGATAAACTGGAACACGATACCGAAAAATCAATTATTACTCTTATTGGTAAAAAAAACGATGCATGTACCTGCGGCTATGCCGATTGTGAAGATCCTCCCAGGTCTTTATGTAATTATTGTTGTAAAAGATTTCAGGAAAAAATGTTTGGCTTGCTGCTAAATATAAAAGTGGATGTCAGAATTGAAGAAAGTATTTTACTGGGTGTAGAAAGATGTACAACAACCATTTTTATAAACCCCGCAAAACCTCATTATGAGTTATAGCACCCGTAAACAAAATTTACACGGCTGTTAAAATAATTGACAGAACTCGAACAGTGCTTTTCATAAATACCTGTATACCAGGCTATTTTAGTTTTGGTCTTTGATTTGTAATCTCAAGTAAAACCAAAAATTAAAATTCGTATGCTAATTATCATATACTTGTTTTTTGTGTTATTTATATCCGGATTCTGCAACAAAAATCCGGATCAGGAATATGAAGATATCTTTCTTTTAAAAATATATTTAAATAAAAATAATCCCCCTTGATACTTTATTAATTCAACAAAGCAGAAAACAGTTATCAACATCAAAAACAATTAAACTTTAAAAAAATGAAAAATCATTCAAAAAACATCGCTTGTATTATTTTTCTATATCTGGTTACTTTAGTAACCGGCTCTGCGGAAAATATAAGCGAAGAAAACAAAATCAAAACTATTATCAGTAGTTACGAACAGGCGCTGAACAGTGCCAACACTGAAAAAATTGAGGGATTATTCTCAAAAGACGGCGTACTGGTTCTTCAGGGTTCACCAGCCTCCGTTGGAATTGATGATATTAAAGCATTCTATAATTCACTATTCAAAACGCTAAATTTCAATTTAAAATTTAATATTAAAGAAGTGGTTTATATGTCACCTGACTGGGCCTTTGTAAAAACAACCACCTCCGGTACCGTGAAATTGCTTGCCAGTAATTTTAAAAATAAAGGTGACGGTCATGAATTTTTTATCCTGAAAAAGCAGAATGGCGACTGGAAAATTGATCAGTATTCAGGTTCGTCAAGTAAAAATTCTGTAATATGAAAAGAAAATTTTATTAAACACCGTTTTGCAAAGCTGATCAATTTTCTGGACTCAAGCCTGGATGAAGATTCAATAATTCAAATCATTGAAAAGCCAGGCAGAGAATGCTCTCTTGGCAGTTTTGCCAAAGACTTTAAAAACAATCCCGAAGATTTTCTGGAAGAAATAAAAAACCGTTGGGGCGAAATCTCAACATACGACAAAGAAAAAGGATTTATCAGGATAGAAACAGCTGAAAGGTAATGTGTTTATCCGCTGGTGGACAGCAAGGTTATCTCAGAATCCATTTGGCAGTGTTCAGTTAGCTGGCAAACGCAAACCTACCAAACCATATTCGGAAAAAATGTGGAAGCCAGATGTGTCGAGTCGGTTATCTGAGGAGGTAAAAAATGTGTGTTTGAAATACAGATTTTATAACGTTCAACCCAACCATATAAAAATATGAATAAACTGATTTTAATATTAATCGCTTTGATTCCTGTGAATACAGCACTGGGGCAGGTTTCATTTATTGGTAACGGACAAAACATAAAAAGTAATAATAGTTGGTATTTACACTTGTCTGATTTTGACAAGGATGGTGATTTGGATGCCTATTTTGAAAATGCACTTTGGACCAATAACGGGAAAGGCGAATTTAAAAATACCGGTAAGCGCTTCACAAAATCCTACTTTCCGAATTTTGCCGATGTGAATAACGACGGCCTCGATGACATTATTGAGAATGACAGTATTTTCCTGAATAAGGGTGATTTGAGTTTTACATTTTATAAACACATTGAATGTGATATTCCCGTGGTTGCAGCTCATTTGTATGATCTGAACAATGATCAGTTACCGGATTTGATTGCTTGCTCTGCCTATAGTGACAGAATCCTTATTAATAATGGCGATGGTGTATTTGTCAATACAGGCGATAGTTTAGGGGGCTGGGGACAGTGTGACTATGCTGTTGGTGATATTAATGGAGACGGGTATGTGGATATTTATACGGGAATTCCCCATAATCCTCCACCTGTTTTTGATCCGGGCATAAATAAAATTTGGTATGGAAGTAAACAAGGAAAATTCACTCCAAAAGAACATCATTTGGACAAGAATGAAACCAGGAGTGTATTTTTTGTCGATGTGGATTTGGATAAGGACCTTGATTTGTTTCTTACAGACCGTTCTTTCGGTGGTCGCATTTTTTTCAACGATGGCAAAGGGAACCTGACAGATAGCGGGCAAAAACTGGGTGAATTTGTTGGAGTGGCAAATGTTGCTGATTTTGATAATGATGGCGATATTGATCTGTTTATATGTGAAGATCAGGGGAGTGCAGATGGAACAGCTTTTAGTAAGGGAAAAGCTAACAAAGTCTGGCTTAACAATGGCAATGGCTTTTTTATGGATAGTGGCCTCAGGTTAGGAAATTCAAGTACGATGTCTGTTGCTGTTGGTGATTTGAATTTGGATAAAAAGATGGATGTTTTTGCCGTTAATGTTGGAATGGATGGTTCTACTCAACCACCAACCCCATTAACGTGTGATGTTGAAATATGGATTAATAATTCTCAGAAATAACTGTGATATTTTTTGAAACTTTTAATAAATAAATTATGAATCTAAAATGGAGTCTTTCTCTGGTTCTTATATTGTGGATTTCCTCAATTCAGTTAATTGCTCAGACAAATAAATCAGAAAACAATGTAAACTATAAAATAGGCTTTTCCACATACTTTGCTCAAATTGATGATTTTGGACCTGCTTTTGAGATCTTCACAGATCAAAAAGGAAACATCTATGTATCTGGAAATACAATGGATAAAAATTATCCGGTAACCCAAAATGCTTATCAAAAGGAGCTAAAAGGTGATGCAGATGCTTTTGTTGCCAAATTTTCACCCGAAGGTAAACTTGTGTACAGTACTTTGATAGGAGGTAGCAAAAGAGAACATCACACCGGATTAACTGTTGATAAAGATGGCTGTGCCTACCTGGTAGGTGGTACACATTCTTCTGATTTCCCTGTAACACCAAACACTTACGACACTTCCTTTAATGGTGAGAAAGACTGGGGTGGTGATGTTTACCTTATCAAACTTAATCCAAGCGGTTCTGATATTGTGTTTTCCACCTTTATTGGCGGACTTGCTCAGGAAACAGCAGATGTTGTTCATGTAGATGCCAAAGGGAATGTTTTAATTGGTGGCTGTACCGGCTCTTCTGATTTTCCTGTAACCAACAATGCATTTGATAAACAATTCAGGGGATTTGAAGCATTTTTGGCTAAGTTCAGTCCCGATGGTCAAAAATTATTATTCTCTACCTTTATCGGAGGTTCAGAAAATGAAAGCTTGACCAGTATTACGACAGATGCTGAATGCAATGTGTACGCCGCAGGCTATACCCGTTCAAACGACTGGCCGTTGACCCAAAATGCTCTTAGAAAACATGGTGAAAATATAAAAGACAGTGAATGGTGGAAGGGAACCGATAATTACCTGGTAAAACTAGATGAGGAAGGTTCGAATCTTATTTATTCATCTTACATTGGAGGAAAAAGCCGACCTGTTCAATCGCTTCGATGGTTTGCCCCAAATAAACTATTGCTGGCCGGCAATACCAATTCACAAAGTTTTTCAATTACTAAAAAAGCATTTAGCAAAGATAACAAAGGCGACCGGGATGGATTTATTTCCGTTTTTAATTCAGAAGAAATGAAACTGGAATATTCAACCTTATTTGGAGGTAATCAGTATGATTTTATTTCAAGTGCCTTTTTTTTAAAGAATGGTCAGATTGTTATAGGCGGGGAGACAAATTCACCTGATTTTCCGCTTACCGGCAATGCATTAGATTCAGTATATCCTGTTACTGACAGCACGTATAATTCGGGCTTTTTTGGAAAACGGAAGTTTTTTATTTCCATAATAGATATTGAAAACAATCAATTTATCTATTCTTCTTTTTTATATGGAAACAAAAGACTTAGCATTTATCCGGATGAAAAGGGAAATATCGGATTTTTAATTGAAACAGATATGACGAATTTTCCTGTTAATGGTAATGCTATTCAAAAAACGCCAACCTCTTTTGTTGTTGGGCAATTATCAAGAAAGTAAAATGCGTTTCATTTTCAATAGAAACAACATGAAAAAAGAAATTATAATAATCATTTATATTCTGGCACATAATTTCTCATTTAGCCAGCAATTCACTGATTTATACGGTGATTACCTTAGCCAAACTCCTCCGGGTGATACTGCAGTGGTTTTTGCTCCAGGAGTTGTTTCAACCAATAAACCGGAACACAGCGCAGCAATATTTTCACCAGATGGAAACGAAGTATTTTGGTCGGAACGAAAAATAAAATACATGCGCCGAATTGACAATCGTTGGACAGTTCCGCAAGCACTGGATCTGTTTTGTGATAGTACACGAATTAATGACCACCCCTTCATTTCAGCAGATGGGAAACAGCTTTACTTACATTCAGAAGGTAAGAAAACATCAAAAGAGGGATTGGTTCCGCAACAATGGACAAGGTATAACAATCAGGATATCTGGATTGTGGAAAGGGAGAAACAAGGTTGGAGTGTACCCATAAGTTTAAGCCCGGTTGTTAACAACAATTACCTGCAGGCACAGGCCAGTTTTAATAAAAATGGTGATGTATATTTTCTGAGCTACCTCAATAATGTAGATGGGGAATGCGGAATTTTCATGGCAAAATTTAGGAACGGGAAGTATTTATCTCCAGTGGCTTTGCCTGAAAGTATCAATTCAAAAGCTCAGGACTGGACTCCCTTTATAGCTCCGGACGATAGTTATCTGATTTTTTCATCGTATCGTGAAGGAGGTTTCGGACAGGGCGATTTGTACATTAGCTTTCATGACACCATACAGGACATATGGTCAGAAGCCATAAATCTTGGTAAAGGAATCAATACCGGCGTACAGGAACGATTTCCGGCAATTAGTCCTGATGGAAAATACATCTTTTTTACCCGATGGACAGAAGAAAACGGACACGACATTTTTTGGGTAAGTGCTGCTATTATTCGGAAACTTAAATTGAAATATAGTAATCGATAAAAGCAATAATAATATATACACATAAACGAACTTAAAATGAAGACTTTAACACTGATTATCATACTTATAACGGCAGCAGCAACTTCAATTTATGCTAAGAAAGCAAATGAAGACAAAGAAATAAGAAAGGTTGTGTTTGCCTACGAACAGTCACTTAACAAGGCTGATGTAAATATGGTAACGCAACAATTTACTGAAGACGGAATTCTTGTATTGCAGGGTTCACCAACAATCAAAGGGACTAAAGCGGTTAAAGAATTTTACGAGTTCATATTTACAAAAATCGATTTTGACATCAAATTTATTGTAGAAGAAGTCGTTCAGATGTCTCCTGAATGGGCTTTTGTTCGAACAATCACACGTACAAACGATCCAAATGACCTTAAAGAAGGTGGTCATGAAATTTTCATTTTAAAAAAGCAACCTGATGGTAATTGGAAAATTTCAAGATATGCGGGGTCTGCAGCAAAATAAGAATGGGTGAATAACTTAATACAACATGATTAAACAAATAACATTTACAATTCTGATAGGCTTAATGTGCTCAAATATTCATGCACAAAAAATTGTTTGGACAAAAAAAGCCAATCTGCCAAAACCCATGAGAGGAACAGCCATTTCCTGTAATAACAAAATTTATTTTATGGAAGCCAATAGGGAATCAGGAGTATATGAGTATGATCCACTAACAGACAAATGGCAGAAGAAAACCGACATGATAACCTTTGGATGGAATCTCAATTTAGCAGAAGTAGATGGTATCATATATGCTATTGGTGGCGATCCATTTAGAGACAGAAATGAGTCGTATGATCCGCGGAACAATAAATGGGAATCTCTGACAAGTTTGCCTACAGCACGACAACACAGCAATTGTTGCGTTACAAACAAAAAAATACATGTATTAGGAGGAATAACGGATTGGGATATCAAAACAGACAAACATGAAGTTTATGATCCAAAAACAAACACATGGCAAATCATATCTCCTTTGCCAACAAAAACTGAAGGCCCTCTTGTCGCACCCGTAGGTCATTCAATATTTGTTCTATGTGGGGATACTATGCGGGTATACAATACCCTTACAAATGAATGGACACAGAAAACAAGTAGCCCTGAAAGTATACGAGCCATGTTTGGCAGTATAGTTATCGACGAAAAAATAATTTTTCCTGGAGGACAAAACGCTAATGGTGAAGCCTCATCGAATGTTTACATGTATGACACAAAAAATGACACTTGGCAAAAACTAAACAACTTTCCCTTCCCTTTCCAGGTAGCTGGAATAACAACCCTAAACAATAAAATTTATGTGATTGGAGGTTGTAATTCAGACTGGGAAAGATTCGATACGGTTTATGAAGGAATATTGAAAAGTAAATAAGAAATACACATCTAATTTGTAAGGCACTTAAGACAGCATAACATCTAAAAAAATAAACTATGATAAAAGAATTTGAACCAATTACAGAAGGAGTCCTTAATTTGATGAATGAATGGGAATCCAAATTGCTAAATCTTGATAAAGAATTAATAATTACCAGGAGAAATAGACAGAACAGAACAATTAAACAAATTGTTGGTCATATGATTGATTCTGCATCGAATAATACTCACAGGTTTGTTCATATGCATTACCGGCCAAGTCCATTGAGATTTCCAAATTATGCTGCAAATGGAAATAATGATAGGTGGATTGCAATTCAGAACTATCAGGATGAGAATTGGGTTGATATGATTAATCTATGGAAATATTCAAATCTTCATATTCTCCATGTGATTAAAAATGTAGATTCTTCAAAACTTGAAAACGAATGGCATTATAGTGAAGACCGTCTCATTTCCTTAAAGGCCGGAATCATCGATTATCTAAGACATTTTAAATTGCATCTTGATGAAATTGATGAGTTAATAAAAGCTAATGGATAAAATTTAATTTCTATGTCAGCTTACTTGAAAGCAAATGTTGATATTAAAGACTCAGGAACTTTTTCCGGCGGTAAATCCAGTTGGAAAATATTTATTCTTTACCCGCTGGACCAAAGAAAATCAGCACGATATTTTCTGTAGCACCAAAATCATTGAAAAACTTCGTTTACAAATAAAAAATATAAAGTCATGAAAAAATAAAAAAACTTTAACCATGAGTGCATTAATATTGGTTAGTACAATCAGTGTATTTGCAGGAGTACTGGCTTTGGGAATTGCATTGTTAATGGTATCTTTTCAATCATGGAAAGCAGATATAACAATTCCTGTCGAAGCTATCAGGCATGAATTGGGTTGACCTGACTTTTGGAAGAAAGGAATCCTCTAAAGTGTTGCGACTTCCCAACAAAAACAAAACACAGCAAATTAATTGGTGAATTATAAAAGTCAAATTATGAGATACTGGGAACAAAAAGAAAAACTTTACAAATACACGGAGGGCGTAAGACAGTTTTTCCCTTTGGCATCCGAACAACTGGATACAATGGCGAGTATAATTCATAAGTTCAATCCTGAAATCAATTCATTTTTGGACCTGGGATGCGGAGATGGATTTCTTGGTTTTTTCGTATACAATCTGTTTCCTGAATCTAAAGGTGTTTTCCTGGATATTTCGAAAGAAATGATTAAAAAAGCCAAGATAAAAGATGTAGAAAATAAATCAGATTTTATCGTTCAGGATTTAGGAGAACCAGGATGGTATAATTCCATATCTTCAATTAAAAAATTTGACCTCATCATTTCAGGATATGCAATCCACCACCTTGAAAACAAACAAAAACAAAGATTATACAACGACATTTTTGAGATGTTGAATCCCAATGGAATATTCCTGAACCTTGAACATGTTTCATCGTCTTCAGAAAAACTGGAGGAAATCTTTAATGAGTTTTTCCTCAATAATATGTCGAACTACCATAAACACAAAGGTGAAGAAAGAACCATTGAAGAAATTAAGGAAATATATTACGACCCAAATCATAAAGCACTTAATAAACTCGAATCGGTTGAAAAACAATGTAAATGGTTAAGAGAAATCGGATTCTCAAACGTAGATTGTTTTTTGAAGATTTTTGAACTTGCACTGTTCGGTGGGATAAAAAATTAGACCTGTTTAAATGATTAACAGATAAAACAAAAAATGCTGTGAAAATTCAGCATTAAACGCTTATCCCTTTTAAAATACAAAACTGAAATTTTAAATAGACACTCCTATTATGAAAAGTATTTTAATCCTTACAACTTCGCTGTTTTTTATGGTAAGTAGTTTGTATTCCCGGAATTATTCCAAAGTATATATTGATTCAAATGACAGCACAAAATATTATTATTGCGTAGCTCCCGATTCTCAGCCTGTAGGATTATTGATTTTATTACCGGGAGCCAGGGGCAATTCTGAGTGGCCTTTAAAAACCACAAAAATACCTTACCTGGCTGCCGAATATGGTCTGGCAACCATTATGATTGATTATGAAACCTGGCTGAGTTGGTTACACGATGATGTTTTGAAATTGCTGAATTCTTCCA
This sequence comes from uncultured Prolixibacteraceae bacterium, assembly GCA_913063265.1. Taxonomy (GTDB): domain Bacteria; phylum Bacteroidota; class Bacteroidia; order Bacteroidales; family Prolixibacteraceae; genus Draconibacterium. Next base: position 72,973 of record CAJXZG010000007.1, read on the forward strand.
TAAAAAATGTTATTCAAAAATATAAAATCCCCACTGATAAATGTGTAATCGGAGGATTTTCCTCAGGAGGTGCAATGGCTCTCAATTATACCGAATTAGCTTTTAAGAATCAATCAAAGACGGCAATTGTACCTGCAGGTGTTTTCGGACTTGATGCTCCGGTTGACCTCTCAGAACTTTACAATGTTAATTTACTTGAAATACAGGGATTTGTTTGCAACGGGGAAAAAGTAAAAGTGTCGGAGGAAACCAAAAATATGTATGAGAAAATGAACAAATACCTTGGAAACACAGCCGAAAACTATGAAAATTACCAGAAATATTCTCCTTTCATTTTTAACGAAAGGTACCATTCCGGTGGAAGTGCAGTTTATTTAAAAAATGTTCCGGTTAGAATCTATTCAGGAATAAGTGAAAATTATTTACAGAAAAAATCAGAATGTGGTTTTTATTTGGATAGCTCCCCGTTTTTAATTTCATTCCTTAAACACAAAGGCAATCAAAAGGCATCTTTTAAAAGTATTTACGATGATGATTATTCTCCCGATGGTGGAGAAAATTTCCGTGGCAGGCATGCCTGGCTGGGATTCGATTCGCAGGAATGTGTTAACTGGATTATGAATTTAATTGAAACAAATGAGAAATAATAAACAGACGAATAAATTTTCATACACATCAGATTATTACAAAAACTGAAATATTTAAATCTTTATTAGAAATCATAATCATACACCGCAATATTATCCTTGTTAAATAATCGAACATTATCAACAGTGCCGGTCCCTGAAAAATTAAAATTGAATCCCACAATATTACCAATGTTTGTTTCAAAAGGAATATTTAAAATCTGCTCTCCATTTAAAATTATATCCGCTATATTATTACTAACCTGAAGTTCCATGTTTTGCCATTCGTAGATATTAACACCTAATAAAGACAAATCGTTATTTCTTCCGCTTTTGGTTATATTACCCATTTTTACATTAGTAAATCCCACACACCCCTTAATGGTAAGCGGAATAAAATTCATGTCATTTTCTCCCAAAATGCAAATGGTTATGTGCGGGCAGGTAAAATTATAAATGCTGTCGCATTTTATCCTGGTTTCAAATCTGAAATCGCTGCTGCTTACGTTTTTAAAATCTGTTACATAATAATAGCTTACTACGGTAATATCATTTAAATCAATCCGGTTTACCTCAAGGTGAGTTTTATTTATATTCAATTCCCCATTGTTTATTACATCCTTGCTCCTGATATATCTGGGCATTTGGTCCATGTAACCGTTGCGAACCATAGCCAACCAGTTGTTAGTGTTAATTTTTACCTCGGTTCGTTTGATAATGGAATCATTTGCAAACAGTTTTGCTTCATGATAACCGGGATAATAATAAATGCTGGTATGATTGATATCCGATTTTTGTACCCTTTCCCTCTGGAGTTCGTCCCACGATTGCTGGATAAAAAAACTATCGGCCGTAACATTACTCACGTCATAATTAAAAATAGCAGTATTGGGAAGTCCGCTTGAGGCAGAATATTCACACGAAAAACTAACCGAATCAGCGTCAAAAACAATGTTTTCGTTTCCCATATTAAAAGGTTTTATTTTTTGAAACAAAACAATGGTCAGAACAATTACAATAAAAACCACAACCGAAACTACAATTCTTTTTCCATGCAAGCGGCTTGTAAATTTTCTGTTTTTTTTCAGAACAACATTCTGGTTACTTTTTTTAAAATGTAGCCAATTTTCGTATTCCAGAAATCTTGCAAGCGCATCTAAAGTAGCTGGCTGAGGAATATTGGCTGAGTCCTGTTTCCATATCCTTTTAATCGTTGAAAGACTTAAGGATATACCGTTATTGTTCTCAATGAGGTCTATCAGATTAAGATAATCTCGTTGCTTCCAGTCCTGGCTGTTAATCCATTTAAGCTTTTCTTCGATAAGCTGTTTGCAGTACCGAATGTAATTCAGTTCTGTATTAGACATTTAAACGGTTTTTGAACGTTAAATGAATGAAAAAAAAACTGAAATTCAAAAATTATATCATCATTATTATAGCACGCTTTGAAAACATATAATTAAAAAAATTAGCCATGAAAAATTTAAAAACTTTAACGTTGAGCACTTTGATATTGATTAGTTCAATTAGTGTATTTGCACAGAATACAATTCCCTTCACCCCGGAATACTGGGAAATAGAAAATGCCGAAAACGAACCGCAGGAAATAAAACTTACTACTCTTTACGGAACAGATTGTTTGCATCTTGCGGCCAGGCACTTTGCCTTTTTAAAAGACAGCACTTTAGATAATTTCAGGCTCGAAATGGACATAGCCGGGATTGTCATGCCTGGATTAGGATTCAGGGCGATTGATAAAAGAAATTATGAGTACATATATTTAAGGATAATGTCAAATAATAAGGGAGATGCACTCCAGTATTTTCCGGTATTTAACGGCGGTTTTAGTTGGCAGCTATACAATTACCCTGATTTTGAAACATCTGCAAGTTTCCCGGTAAAGTACTTATTTACATCGTATGTGGATTCTGATAAAACCTTCGACGAACAGAATAATGAATATGTAAAAGAAATCTTTCAAAAAAATGGAACTGCCCTTGGTGACTCACTCGGAGTTATGAAGACGGATTCAGCTAACTGGATGGTTGTTGATTATGAGAAACTTAGAATATATGAAATCAAAGGTTATCCGGATTCACTGGCAGTTTACAGCCAATTGGAATGGATTCATATTAAATTAGAGGTAGCAGGCAATCAGGCAAAATTATATGTAGAGGATATGAATTCACCTAAAATGGTAATTCACGAGTTAAAACATACTAACGTTTCCGGATTTTTATTGCTAAGAAATTATATGGTAGAAAGTTATTTTGCCAATGTTACAATAGAGGAAATTGATTCTCAGGACAACAGTTTTAAAAATAAGGATGAAACTCCTGCTGAATACATTTCGGAATGGGTAATTTCGGATAAATTTAAAAGAAAAGATCAGGATTTGGAAGCTCAAATCGATTCGGTAAAAACCACTACAAAAAATTGGAGACCTGTAAATTCTGAATCAAGTGGTTTGATAAACATGAGCCGGTATTTTGAAGAAACTAAAGGAACTGTTTTGATGAAGACAAGCATAAATTCTCCAACTGAAAAAAATGTTGAAATGCAATTTGATTTTTCCGAACACCTTGTAATTTCATTGAATTCCAAAGTTATATTTTCAAATTCACTTCCAATGGGAGACAACAGTGGTCGAGTAATTGTTGGCGACCAAAAAATAAATTTAAGCCTTAAAAAGGGAAACAACGAATTGGTATTTGTTTTAAGCTCTGATGCCTATAAAGAAAACTGGGGTGTAATCGCAAAACTTTCGGATTTCAATTAAACATTTTTTGTTACAAAAATTTTTAAAATCACGTAAATTAAATTAACACTGGTGTAAAAATATTTGACAAACCCTTTTTTTATAATCAATCCTATTTGCTGTAAAACAGCACCTTTTATTTTTGGTCTTGTATTTGAAGGTTTTAATCTATAAATAGTTGCTAGTACAATTCGAGTAATACAAACTAATTAAATTTAACCAGCAATCTGCATAAAAAACGACAATGCACAACCTAAAAATAACATTTCGTCGACTGATAAAAGACAAAGCCTTTTCATTCATTAATATTTTTGGATTGGTAATAGGCATTTCCTCTTTCCTGGTTTTGTTTATCCATGTTACAAACGAAAAAAGTTTCGATAAACATTTTAATGCGCATAAAAACATTTTCCGTGTAACATCGGTACCGGAAGGAAGATCAAATGCCAACTGGGCCCGTAGTCTGGGAATTATATACGAAGTTTCATCCAAAATCCCTGAGGTAGAAATGGCAACCCAGTTTTCAAATTGTGAAACAGGAAACATTAAAATCGAAGAAAACTCCTTTCAACAAAAAAATATTATGGCCGTTGATGAAGCTTTCTGCAAAATGTTTGAGGTGGAGTCACTGCTTGGAAACCTTAAGGAAATTAATAAGCCCAACACCGTTTTTGTTTCTGAAGATTTTGCACGGTTACATTTTGGAAACCTAAATCCCATAGGACAAATTATAAAAATTGAAGCCTTACAATATGTTCGTAATGTTGGTGATTATGAAATAAGAGGAATTATCAAAATCACACATCCCAAAACACATTTTAAATATGAACTTTTGCTTTCCCAAAAAGGAGGATTACAGGAACGTTTTGAAAGCCTGCCCGGTAGAAAAATACAGTGGACATATAATTATTTCAAACTTCAAAATGGGGTCTCACCTGAACTTGTTGCAGAAAAGATAAAAGATTTTTGGGATAAAAGCTCCACAAAACAAACCCGGGGTCCTAAAGAGTATGATTTTTCGTTGTTTCCGATAGATGATATTCACCTAAAGTCAGACTACCGTTTTGAGTTACGCGAAAGCTCAAGTAAAATAAATATTTCACTATTTGTAATTGTATCGGTAGTTATTCTAATGGTTTCCTTGTTGAATTTTACCAACCTGAATATTGCAAAACTTATTAAACGTTCAAAAGAGCTGGGATTAAAAAAATCGATTGGAGCAAATCAGACACAAATTATCAGGCAGGTTTTAACCGAGGTGTCAATTTTTTGTTTGCTGGCAATTGGGTTTTCGTTACTGTTGATTCAAGGTGCCGAATCGTTTATCAATCAATTATTTGATATCGAATTCAAAATATTTTATAACGAGCCCGTTATTTACTGGAGTATTTTGGCGATTATCGGAATCTGCCTTTTGGTCACAACTCTTTTTGTTTCGGTATTTTTATTGGGCAGAAATTCAACAATTGATATTCTTGCCAAACAAAATAATTTCTCAGGAAGTTATGTGTTAAAAACACTTTTAATTGGACAGGTTACTATCGTTATAATCCTAATTACAGGCACCTTTCTGGTAAACAAACAGATCGACTTTATTTTAAATCAGCCGCTTGGTTTCGATAAAGAAAATGTAGTTGTACTTTATATAAAAGACCTCTCAAAAGATGCTGCTGTTTTTCATAAAGAGCTGGAAAAACAAAGTCATGTGGTTTCAGTCGGAATGACAGCCCAGCATTTTGGTTACCCGTCGCAAGGATTTCCATTGGATGGTTTGGGCCTTGACGGCACGGCAGAGTTTGTTTTTGCCAATTATGATTACCTGAAAACCATGAATATAAAACTGATAAAAAACTGGATTAAAACGGAAGCGGAAGTGGTAAACGGAATGGTAGTAAACAAACATTTATACAAGCGATTAATGGAAAAACATGGCAATATGGATGCTTTGCGGGCCTATCAGGAAGCGCAGCCTTTAGAACCCGATCAATCGAGGATAAATTTTATTGGCGTAACTGAAGATTTTAATTACAGCTCGGCACACGAAAGTATTGGCGATTTTGCCTTTTATCTGGGAGAAGGGGGAAACAGAGCGCGTTTTACACATGTTCGGATAAATGATTTACATGCCGGAATGGATGCCATAAAACGGGTTTGGAACGACTATTACCCAAACCAGGAAATTGATTACTTTTTCATCGATGAAAGAATTGCCCAACAATACAAAGCTGAAACTATCCTCAGCAGGATATTGTTTGTTTTTTCAGCAATTGGAATTTTAATCAGTATTATTGGAATTAGCGCTTTAGCACTGTTTATCTCTCAACAAAGAACCAAAGAAATAGGAGTACGAAAAGTAAATGGAGCATCTGTAAAAGAAATTCTTACGGTGCTAAATAGTAGTTTTGTTTGGTGGGTTAGCATTTCATTTATTCTGGCAACACCTATTTCATATTTACTATTAAACAGATGGCTCCAGAATTTTGCTTATAAAACCACATTAAGCTGGTGGATATTTGCTTTAGCAGGTATAATCACTTTAATAATAACCCTAATTACAGTTTCGTGGCAAAGCTGGAAAGCAGCAACAAAAAATCCGGTTGAGGCGCTTAGATACGAGTAACCCGCTTTTGCACCCCCTAACTCCCTAAAGGGATAACCAGCAAAAGCTACTGTATTGAAAAGTACAAACAACAACAGAATTAAGATTGATGCTAATAAAAGACAACAAATAAATTGATGATTGTGATGAGAAAAGAAATAATAGCCGATTTAAAAAATACGCCAATCGAAGATTCAGAAAAGTCCCCTTTAGGGGATTTAGGGGTAAAAAAACCAACAAAGCTGGAAAGCAGCAACAAAAAACCCTGTTGAATCATTGAGGTATGAGAAAAGAGCATAGGGCTATGAGCACAGATTATTTATGAGCTCTTAACACTTTGCCCTTTGCGCCAGGCTCCTGACTAATTTAAAATGAAAAAAATATAGAAATCAAATACTATCATAAAATCAAAGTTCAAGACAAATGATACAACTTAAAAACATCGACAAGTATTACGACGCAAAGTTTCAACGAACTTTTGTACTAAAAGGAATTAACCTTGAAATTGAACAGAGTGAATTTGTTTCAATAATGGGGCCCAGTGGTGCCGGTAAATCAACACTTTTAAATATTATTGGCTTTTTAGACGAACCCAACGAAGGAGAATATTTATTTCTTGGAAAACCGGCCAATAAGCTAAAGGAAAAACAAAAAGTTCAATACCACAGAAGTCATATTGGCTTTATTTTCCAGGCCTTTCATTTAATCGAAGAAATGACAGTTTACGAAAATATTGAAACGCCTTTGGTTTATCGGGGAGTAAAAAGCAAAGAAAGAAAAGCGATGGTGGCCGAAATGTTGGATAAATTTAATATTGTAGCCAAAAAAGATTTGTTCCCAAGTCAGCTTTCAGGTGGACAACAGCAGTTGGTTGGAATAGCCCGTGCAATTGTTGGAAGTCCTAAACTATTGCTTGCCGACGAACCCACAGGAAATCTTCACTCTGAACAAGGTGAAATGATTATGAAACTTTTAAAGAAACTTAACGACGATGGAATGACCATCGTTCAGGTTACACATTCCGAACAAAATGCGCAGTATGGAAATCGTATTGTTCGATTGATGGATGGGTATATTAATGAAGAAAATACCAATTAACAACTACCAAATTTCAAATTAAAACTAATACTCAACAAGCAAATTACCAAACAGGTTTGGAGAATTTATAATTTCGGGATTGGATATTGGAATTTATTTGAGATTTGGATTTTAAGATTTGTAATTTACAGAAATATGAATATTAAAGTTGTCATTCGAAATTTATTCAAACACCCCTTTCTTAATCTGGTAAAAATACTTGGATTAAGTCTGGCACTTACCGGAATTATCTTTATTTCACTTTTCCTGAAAAACGAACTTACCTATGACAGGTTGAATCCAAAAACTTATCAAATTTATCGGCTTACTTTAACCGACCCGGATTTTTTAGGAGGGAAACATTTTGCAAGAATTGTAAATGCAGGCTACCTACCTGAAATCAAAGAGAGATTGCCTGAGGTGGAACAATATGTGCGATTAATGCCGGTAAGAGGAGGACTATTAAAATACAAAGAACGTTTTTACAATGTAAATCAGGGTTTTGAATGTGACAGCACTTTTTTCGAAGTTTTTGAAGTTGAATTAATTTCAGGGAATAAAAAAACGGTACTTGAAAATCCGGCTTCAATGGTTATTTCTAAAAGTTATGCAGAAACAATCTTTGGTGAATCCAACCCGGTTGGAGAGGTGCTTACTTTGCCGGCCGGACAATATTATGGCGAAGCACAAAATTTTACAGTGGCAGGAATAATGAAAGATTTTCCATCCAATAGCCATTTCCATCCCGATTTTATTACAACTCCGGTACAACACGAGTTTCAATATGGATGGTCGTGGACCTATCTTTTACTATCAAATGGAGCTAATCCCGAAAATGTTACCCGTGAAATTTCTGATTTTTTAACAGAACGGGCGCAGGTTGAACCGGAAGAATTTGAAACCAAAGTTTATCTTCAAAAGCTTACTGATATACATCTTTATTCCAATAAACTTCGTGAGATAGAAGCTAATGGAAACATCAGAAATATTTATGTTTTGGCTATTGCGGCATTTATCCTTCTCGTTATTGCCATAAGCAACTATGCCAATTTAAATCTTGGAATGTCAGGTTTTAATGCCAAATATTTATTTATCAATAAAATACTGGGATCGAATAAAGTTGCTGTGGTCAATTTCTTTTTAATCGAAGGACTATTAATATTACTTGCCACTTTGTTTCTGACAACATTGATAAGTATTCCGACAAATACTTTGATTTTTAAATTTTACGGATTAAAACTTGCACAAAAAAACCTGGCTTTTATCTTATTTGTAGTAACTGTTTTCAGCATCCTGAGTTTAATTCTGGGAATGCTCCCTGTTCTAAAATCGATATTAACAGCTAAAAAAATCAATACTTCTGTAAATTTTGGCAGGGGACGAATCAGCAGGGGATTGATAGTATTTCAATATGCATTTTCAATTGCATTAATCATTTCTGTTATTGTTATTTCCAGACAAACCAGTCATGCACTTAAAAATGGATTAGGTGCAAGGGAAAATAACATTGTAATATTTGAATCAGTACATGCAAGCCTTCAACAAAAATTTGAAATATTTAAAGAAGAGTTGCTTAAATATAACAGTATTCAACATGTTTCGGCAATGATGGAACCTCCGGGAGGAGAAGCGAATGACATGTTTCCTTTTGAAATGGAAGGTTTTGATACTGAACAAAATGAAGATCAATTTAACCGGATTGGTGTTTTCCCCTGTGATTATTCGTTTGCAGATCTATTCAACCTTCAGTTTTTAAGCGGAAACAATTTTACGGCCAGCAATATAGATAATGAGGGTTCAGGGGAATATATTATTAATGAAGCTGCAATGAAAAGACTTAACTATCACGACCCGGATGAAATAATTGGTAAAACATTCAAACTCAATTTTATGATGTCGGAAACAACCGGTATTGAAATTCCTCGTGGTAAAATCATTGGAGTAGTAAAAGATTTTCACCTTTCAAGCATAAAGAAAAAAGTAGAGCCCCTGGTGCTTTTCAAACGCGATAAGCTGTGGTTGCTAAATTTTGCTGTTGCTTTTCAACCCGGAATGAGAACTGCTGCTTTGACAGATATTGAAACAGTCTGGACTTCCATGTTTCCGGAGTATCCCTTACAATACGAAGATGTTAATGTGATGTACCAAAAGGTTTATAAAGCTGAACTTTTACAGGCTCGATTATTATCTGTATTCACAATTATTGCTCTTTTTATTTGTTCAATGGGATTGTTTGGGCTGGCATTGATTATTACTCAAAACAGGGTTAAAGAAATTGGTATCCGAAAAGTAAACGGTGCCAGGGTCAGTGAAATTCTGGCTATACTAAATAAAGATTTTTTGAAATGGGTAATTCTTGCTTTTTTGATTGCCTGCCCGGCAGGGTATTTTGCTATGGATAAATGGCTTGAAAACTTTGCATACAAAACCGGACTGAGCTGGTGGATTTTTATACTTGCCGGAGTAATAGCTCTGGGGATTGCCTTGCTTACTGTCTCGCTTCAAAGCTGGAAGGCCGCTACGCGCAATCCGGTTGAAGCACTTAGGTATGAATAAGTGGAAATAAAATAACTTTCATATAAAATCATTCTAAAATATTGAAATTTATTAAATCCGGTGTAACTTTATTAAAACCAAAAATCTTTTAAAATGAAAATCAAAACAATTTTACTGTTTTTTGTAATCATGAGCTCATCTGTTGGTGTGCATGCTCAATTGAAAGGGAAAACATTCCAGGCAAAACTTGGAGAAATGGGAACCTTTAAAATGGAATTTAAAGAAAATACTTTTTTTCTGTACAATTCAGGAGGACAAACAATGGTGGAAGGAGAATACCAGATTGAAGAAAATACAGTTGTTTTAATCGATAAAAAAGGACCTATATCCTGTCAGCCCGGAAACAAAGGAGAATACAAATTCACATTGACGAATGAAGAATTAAAACTTGAACTGATTGAAGACAACTGTCCGGGAAGAAAAGCACTGGCAATTAGTGCCTGGAAAAAAATTGAATAAATAATAGAAGAGAGGATTTTATTTTCTATAAAATCCTCTCTTTGAATCCTTATTGTTTACTTATATTCTCAATCGCTGAAGTTATCCTTGCTATAGCTTCCGCTTTTCCCAACAATTCGCAAATTACAAACAAATCAGGTCCAACATTTCCTCCAACCAAACTTAAACGAAGCGGATTCATCACAACACCAAATCCCCACTCTTTTTCATTCATAAAACCTGAAAATGCATCTTTAATAGAAGCTGCTTCCCACTTTTCCACAGATTCGAACATGTTAACAATTTCTGCCAATTTGTTGGGTGTATCTTCCTTCCAGCGTTTTTTTACCGTTTTGGCATCATATTCTTTTGGTGCTACAAAAAAGTAGTAACCCTGATCCCAGATATCAGAAACAAATTCACATCGTTCTTTGATTTCAGCAACTACTGCATTTATTTTTTTGTCTGAAGCTTTAACTCCCTTTTCCTCAAGAATTGGTTTAAATAATTCTGAAAGTTCTTCAACCGATTTTCCCTGGAAATAGTGTTTATTAAACCATTTCGCCTTTTCGGGATCGAAGCGTGAACCTGATTTAACAACTCGATCAAGGCTGAAAATTTTACCTAATTCATCAAGAGAAAAGAATTCCTGTTCTGTCCCGGGATTCCAACCCAACAAGGCAAGCAGGTTTATAAATGCTCCCGGGAAATAACCATCTTCTCGATAACCCCTTGAAACATCTCCTGATTTTGGATCAGACCATTTTAATGGAAACACCGGAAATCCTAACTTGTCGCCATCACGTTTACTTAATTTCCCCTTACCAACCGGTTTTAAAATTAAGGGCAAATGTGCGAATTTTGGTTTTGTCTCTTCCCATCCCAATGCTTTGTACAATAATACATGCAAGGGCATCGACGGCAACCATTCCTCTCCCCTGATAACATGCGATATTTCCATTAAATGGTCATCCACGACATTGGCTAAATGATATGTAGGCATTCCGTCAGACTTAAACAGTACTTTGTCATCCAGACTTTTTGTGGTATTAAAAGTAACTGAACCGCGGATTAAATCCTCCTCTGTAACATCTTTATCTTCCGGCATTTTAAACCGAATAACATAATTTTCGCCTGCATCAATTTTTTGCTGAACTTCTTCTGACGAAAGTTTAAGGGAGTTATTTAGATTTTTGCGGGTACCAATTCCATAAGAAAAAGTTTCTTTATTTGCTTCAGCTTCTTTTCTTAAAGCATCAATTTCTTCAGGAGTATCAAAAGCAAAATATGCCCAACCCGATTCCACAAGTTGATCGGCGTATTTTTTATACAACTCTTTACGTTCGCTCTGACGATAGGGTCCAAATTCCCCACCAATACCAGGCCCTTCTTCCGGGTTTAATCCACACCAGTTCAGGCTTTCGATAATATATTCTTCGGCACCCGGAACAAATCGGTTTTGATCTGTATCTTCAATACGAAGAATAAAATCGCCATTATGTTTTTTTGCAAATAAATAGTTAAACAAAGCTGTTCTTACTCCTCCCATGTGAAGCGGTCCCGTAGGACTTGGCGCAAAACGCACACGTACTTTTCTTTCAGTCATTTTAGTGCCATTTGAATTTGGCGCAAAGATAAAAAATTAGTTTTCAGTTAATGCAATGAAAATAATGAATGTTGATAGCAGGCAATAGGCAAAATTGCAGTAGGCAATCATTTCTTATATTTCCTGATTACAAATATTTAGACTTTTGTCAACTTCATTTTTCAATTTACTTTTTAATTGAAATGGCATGCTTTTTATCAATGTTTAGTTTTCGATAATTACTTTATTTTGTATTTGTTAACCACTAAAATGAATAATATGAAAAAAGGATTCCGAGGATTAACAGTTTATAAAAAGGCATTTGAATTAGGTATGGAAATTTTAATTATACCAAAGAATTTCCCAAAGAAGAGAAATACGAACTAACTGATCAAATCAGACGTTCATCCAGGGCAGTTTGCCGTGCAATTGGAGAAGGATATAGGAAACGTCAGTATCAAAAACAATTTTCAAGTAAAATGAGCGACTCTGATATGGAAAATACAGAAACTCAGGTGTCTTTAGATTTTGCTTTAGAATGTAATTACATTTCAGTTGAAATTTATAATAGATTAATTGAAAAATCTGAAGAGGTAGGACGTCTCTTAAATCACATGGTAGAAAATCCAGAGAATTATAAACCGAGAAGTTGATGGAAAATTTTATACGGACATATTACAAAGAGCAATAAGCAAAAACAAAAATAAATAGACTAAAACATTAACTAATCAAAAAATGAGATTTACGATTTTGATGAATTTGCCTACTGCAATTTTGCCTACTGCCTATTACAAATCGATAATTTAATACAGAACTAAAATATAACAAACATGTACGGAAAAATTAAAGAGGACCTTAAGCATACGTTGAAAGAATTAAAAGAACAGGGTTTATACAAAAGTGAAAGAATTATCACCTCATCACAAAGTTCTGAAATTAATGTTTCAACAGGTGAATCCGTTTTAAATTTTTGTGCCAATAACTACCTTGGCCTTGCAAATAATCCTGAAGTGGTAAAAGCTGCGCAGGATGTGATGAACGAATGGGGCTTTGGACTTTCATCGGTTCGTTTTATTTGTGGAACACAGCAAATTCACAAAGAGTTGGAAGAGAAAGTATCGGAGTTTTTAGGTACTGAAGATACCATACTGTATTGCGCTTGTTTTGATGCAAACGGAGGAGTTTTCGAGCCGCTATTAGGTCCCGATTCTGCAATCATTTCTGATGAGTTGAACCATGCCTCAATTATTGATGGAGTGCGACTTTGTAAAGCACAGAGATTTCGTTACAAACACTCCAATATGGATGAACTGGAAAAATGCTTAAAAGATGCTTCAGATGCAAAATACAGGATAATAGTAACCGATGGCGTATTCTCGATGGATGGTGATATTGCAAAACTGCCTGAGATAGTTGAACTTTCTAAAAAGTACGATGCCCTGGTTATGGTTGATGATTCTCATGCTACCGGTTATATTGGTAAAACCGGAAGAGGAACAGCAGAACATTTTGGTTTGCTTGGCGAAATAGATATTATTACCACAACATTTGGAAAAGCCATGGGAGGTGGAAACGGAGGTTGTACATCAGGTAAAAAAGAAATCATTGATATGCTGAGGCAACGTTCAAGGCCATACCTGTTTTCAAATACCCTGGCACCGGCAACTGTTGGAGCAACATTAAAAGTTATTGATATGCTTACAGGTTCATCAGAATTACCTGCAAAAACAATGGCCAATGCAAAACATTTCAGAAAACAAATGGAAGCAGCAGGTTTTGACCTAGTAAAAGGAGATACTGCCATTGTTCCGGTAATGATTTATGACGAACCTTTAGCCATAAAATTTGCCGATGAACTTCTGAAAGAAGGAGTTTATGTAATAGGATTCTGTTTTCCGGTAGTTCCACGGGGAAAGGCCAGAATCAGAGTGCAGTTGTCGGCAGCACATTCTTTTGAACAAATAGACAAAGCTGTTAATGCATTTATTAAGGTGGGTAAAACCCTGGGAATTATTTGATTTAAAATTTTTTTGTTCACCATTTTACATTGACTTTATAAAACAGTAGTCATGTAAATGCTATTAGTTTGCTAATTCCCAATTAGTTAATAAATTAGTTCTGATATAAAGCAGTTCATCTCCTGCAATTATGTTAATTTTGCAGGAGATATAAGTTTTGTTGAACTAATGCAAGAGCCTGACTTAAAAATCATTAAACTCCTAAAAAGTGGAAATCAAAAGGTTTTTGAATCCATTTTTCAGAAATACAATGGAATTCTTTTTGTTTATGCAAAAGAATATGTTGTAGATACAGAAGTTGCAAATGAAATGGTTCAGGAAACATTTTTAAAGCTGTGGGAAGTCAAGGATACATTGTCTGACAATACAACTATTCAATCCTATTTGTATCGAATTACAAGAAACAATTGTCTGAATTATCTTAAACATCTAAAAGTTCACGAAAAATATAAAAAACTAACCATTGCCCGTCGAATGGAAATATCCCTGAACTATTCAGCTTTAAGTGCCGACAGTGCTGATAAAATTATATCTGAAGAACTGGAAGAAAAAATAGACTTTGCAATAAAATCTCTGCCTCCAAAATGCAAACTCATTTTTAAAATGAGCCGACAGGAGGAAAAAAAATACAAAGAAATTGCCGAAGAACTAAACCTTTCAGTAAAAACAATTGAAAACCAAATTTTAAAAGCATTGAAGATTTTAAGAAAGCATCTCGAAGATTATATCACAATTATAATCATGCTGCTTTTAAATAATTTCTAAAAAAACAACCAACATAATAGGGGTAATACCGGGTTAGGTTGTTTATATATTGATTCGATAAGTATGAAAAGTCAGGAATTAATTACAAAATATTTAAACAACGAGGCCAGTCAGTCTGAAATTCAGGAACTTAAGTCATGGATTGATAAATCTGAAGAAAATAGAAATGAATTTGCTTTGCAAAAAAACAGTCATGCTCTTTTGGCTTCACAGATAGCAACTGGTAAAAGTAATTCTGAACCAGGGCAAATTCTTGTGAAAAATCGTGCAGGAAAAAAAATTGAAACATCATTACGCAAAATATATGGAATTGCAGCAAGCGTATTTTTTCCGGTATTGCTGATAGTTACAGCCTGGTTATTGTATACACAGTATCAAAAAGCAAATCAGGAAATTTACACTGAATTTATAGCTCCTCCTAAGCATAATTCACAGGTAATTTTATCGGATGGAACCCATGTTTGGTTAAGTCCCGAGTCTAGTCTGAAATATACAAATAGTTACGGTCAACGAGACCGAACTGTAGAATTAAAAGGAGAGGGCTATTTTGAAGTTGAAAAAAATCCGGATAAACCTTTCATTATTGAAATGGATAACGCAAATATCACGGTTCTGGGAACATCTTTTAATGTCGAAGCATATCCCGAAGACAAGTTAATCAGAACTACCATCGTAAGAGGTTCAGTTGAAATTGCGTCGGAAAAATTATTCGAATCGATGGTTTTAACACCTGGTGACCAGTTTACTTTTGACATGGAAAACAATAATGCTTACGTGGAAAAAGTAAACACGGAAATTTATCGTTTGGTAAAAGACGGATTGCTGCTTTTTAAAAGAAATAACCTTTCTGAAATATGCAGGAAGTTGGAAAGATGGTACATGATTCCAATAGAATATGACGACACAGGAGATGACAATTTATTATTTACAGCAAAATTTGAAGATGAATCGATTGAAACCATATTGAAAATTGTAAATGAGACTATACCAATTAATTACAAATACATAAACAATCAAATAAAAGTTGAAAAAATGAAAAAACAGTAAATTATTAATTAATAAACCAACTAAACTTAAATACTAACTTTATTTATTAATCTAATTAAACGATTTATGAAAAACTATCTAACTAAAACACCCATTAAAATGCGTGGATTACGGGTTGTACTGCTCGTTGCCATTCTCATTGTTTCAGGGGTGCTACAGGTGTCAGCAAGCACTTATTCTGAAACAAAAAAACTTTCGTTGCGGCTAAAAAATGCCAGTATTGAATCTGTTTTGAATCAAATTGAAGATCAAAGTGAATTTAGGTTTGTTTTTAATGAAAATGAATTCGACATTACCAGGAGAGTAAATGTTGATGTAACTGACGAAAGAGTGGAAACAATTCTTGAAGATCTGCTTGAAGATTCAGGTATGAACTACAAGATCATTGACAGGCAAATTATCATTGCTAAAAATGTTTCTGCATTTAACACTACCCAACAATCCAATAGGGTGAGCGGAAAGGTTTCAGATGAAAACGGAGAATCAATCCCGGGAGTTTCTATTATTGTGGATGGAACTACTATTGGAGTAATTACCGACATCAACGGACGGTATTCGATTGATTTACCTGAAGGAAAAGATGTAATTACATTTACTTTTGTTGGTATGAAACCACAAACAATTACTACAGATGGTCGTTCGGTAATTGATATTACCATGGAAGCTGAAGTAATAGGTGTTGACGAAGTAGTTGTTATTGGATATACTTCAACTTCCCGCAGGAATGTTGCCAGTTCGATTTCTAAAATTACCAGCGACGATATCATTGGTCTTTCTGCAGCAGATGTTCGCCAGACGATTCAAGGTAAAATGGCCGGTGTACAGGTAGTAAATAACAGTGGTGACCCAGGTGCCGGTGCACGAATTATTATTCGTGGTATGGGTTCATTCTCAAATCCTGATCCACTTTATGTAATCGATGGTATTCAGGGGGGAGACATCAACTCAGTTGCTTCTCAGGATATTGAAAGTATTACGGTTTTAAAAGATGCTGCAACAACTGCGATTTACGGTTCTGCTGCAGCAAACGGTGTTGTTATTATTACAACCAAAAGCGGTAAAATTGGTGATGTTAAAGTTAACTACGATGGTTCTATTGGTATGGCACAAATTAATAAAAGATACGACATGCTGAATGCACCTCAATATGTTGATTTGGTTGCAGATATTCAGGCCGCAGGAGGATTGGAATTAACAGAAAAACTTAAATCACCATACGTACAGGAAACACGTACTGACTGGCAGGAAGAAATATTCAGAAATGCAATAGTAACTGACCATAATTTACGTTTAAGCGGTGGTGGCGAAAATGCAACCTACTCTTTCTCGGCAGGTTACCAAAATCATGAGTCTACGGTAATCGATCGTAATTTCCAAAGGGTAACCCTTGCAGCCAAATTAGACGAAAAATTGTTTAACAACCGTTTAAAATTAGGACAGCACATTCGTGTTAAAAATGATGTAAACAAAGGTCACCTGGCAAATTTTAACGATGCATTACGTATGCCTCCTTATACTCCTGTTTATGATGAAACAAACCTTGGTGGATACGGCCGTGCCGACAAAGTAACAGACTTGAATGATGCCAATAACCCATTAAACGAAGTATATAATTCAGACTTGGAAAACAGAAGGCTAAATGTAAATATTGAATTGTATGCAGAACTTGATATTTATGATGGTTTAAGGTTTAAAACACAGGCTCGCTTAGCCGGTGGAAACTATCATCAGTATGATTGGGATTATCCTTCAAACGGAGGTAACTTTGCAAGAACATCCTCTTCTATTGCAGAAACATATAACTGGTTCTACAGTGCTTTGGTAGAAAACTTTTTTTCATATGACAAAATATTCGGCGACCATAGCATCAATGCAACTCTGGGTAACTCATGGTCACCATCAAGAATTTACAGACAAGTTCAGGTTGGTGGTTCAGACTATACAAGTGATGAAATTAAAAACGTTGCCCTGGCCAATTCAAATGCGGTTAACGGCGCACAGGTAAACAGCGGAAAATCACGCCTATCATACTTTGGCAGATTAGGTTATACCTTCAGAGAAAAATATGTATTAAATGCAAGCGTAAGAAGGGATGGTTCAAGTGTATTTGGTGCAAATAACCGCTGGGGTACATTCTATGGACTTGGAGCAGCCTGGACAATTTCAAGTGAAGATTTTATGGCAAACTCTTCAATCTCTAACTTAAAACTTCGTGTTAGTTATGGTAAAACAGGGAATGATAATATTCCTCCGTTCTTAACTGCTTCAAGTGTTTGGAAGGGTAACAGTAATAATATTGTTTATTCTTTTGGTGATGGAACCAACTTTAGTACAGGCTCTATTGTTAACAGTGTAGCTAACCCTGATTTGAAATGGGAAGAAACCACTCAGTTCGATATTGGTTTCGATATTGGTTTTCTGGATAATCGTTTGAATTTTGTAGTTGATTACTACAATCGCAACAACGATGATCTGTTAATTGAAACACAACTTCCATGGACAACAGGTTTAGGAGTCCCGGGAGGGAATGCAACTCAATGGGTTAATGCTGCAAGTATGAAAAACAGCGGTTTCGAATTTGCCGTTAATTATGGCGATAATTCAAAAGAATTTAAATGGGACATTTCGTTCAATACTACTTATAGTGTAAATGAAGTAACAGCTCTTGGAACGGCAGGAGACCTTCCGATTACAAAAGGTGAATTTGTTGCCGGTATTGGGAATACAACAAGAACAGATATTGGACATCCATTGGCGTCGTATTACGGATATGTAGTGGACCATGTTGCTGTGGACCAGGCAGAAGTTGATGCTTTAAATGCAGCAGCAGCAGAAGCTTCGGGTGGCGAAGTTACAGAATACAAAGTTGGATTAAAACCAGGAGACTTTATCTGGAAAGATGTTGACGGAAACGGATACATAGATGATGAAGACAGAACTTATATTGGAAATCCATCTCCAACATGGCAATATGGTGGTATATTCAATGCCTCGTTTAAAAACTTCGATTTCCAGTTACAATTCCACGGAATTGCTGATGTTGAAGTTGTTAATGGTGGTCGTTACTGGTGGGAAGGAATGTCGAAACCATTTAACAATACTACAAATGTATTACGCAGGTGGAGGCAAGAAGGTGATGTAACTGACATACCTGCTGCCGGACAAAACTCAGGTTCGAACCTGACATTCTCTGACTGGTATGTTGAAAAAGGTGATTATCTGAGAGTTAAGAATATAACTTTAGGATATAATTTACCAGGCTCCATTTTTAATGATACCTTTAGTAAGTTCAGAATTTATGTGGCAGTTCAAAATGCTTTAACATTTACCAGCTATTCGGGTTACGATCCGGAAATCTCTACTTACGATGCAAACAACAACGATCTGATTATTTTCTCACGTGGTATCGACAGGTATCAACGTCCGAACCCAACTATGTATCGTTTTGGTATCCAGTTAAACTTCTAAAATATTGAAAATCATGAAAAATAAATTTATATACACATTAATAGTAGTACTGTTTGCAGTATCCTGTAACGACAGTATTTTAGATGTACCTAATGAAAATGACTATGATGGGCAAAGTTTTTTTACTTCTGCTACAAGTTATAGCGAAGCAGCCAATGCTATGTACACTCCTTTAATTTATCGTGGAATGTACTCACGTGGCTATTATTTTATTTTCGATTTACTTGGAAATGATGCGGAAAAGAATTTCCCCTTACAGGGTGGTTTGTTAGAATTTCCACTTTATACACATACGCCTAACAATGGTGAATTGAATGATTTATGGAATGACAATTACAAAATGGTTTTTCGTACCAATTTTGTACTTGGGTTAATGGAAAACTGGGAAGCAACTGAAGATGCTGATATCGCGTTAAAAAACAGAATCATTGGTGAAGCCAATTTCCTTAAAGCTTTAGCTTATTTCATTTTGGTAAACTGCTATGGTGATATTCCTTTAAAAGTAGATATTGCAGACCATGAAAATATTGAATCGGAAAGAACACCAGCAGCAGACGTTTGGGCAGCAATAGAATCTTATCTGGCTATTGCAGCAAATAATCTTCCGGTTAGCTATGATAATGAGGCCGATTATGGCAGAGTAACCAAAGGTGCAGCTGTTGCACTTTTAGGAAAATCATATTTATATCAAAAGAAATATGGTGCTGCGGCAACGGAATTAATGAAATTAACTCAGGCTCCTTATTCTTATGATTTGGCCGAAAGTTTGGACGACATGTTTATTTATGACCAAAAAACTGACGAAACTGTATTTGCTGTTATGCATGGCGAATGGCAAGGTTGGGGAGTTGGAAATGCATACTACATGTTTGGTGGTCAGGAAACCTGGGGTTCAAAAGCCACTCACTCAGGCCGTGCCATGGAGTATGGATTTAACGATTGGTGGAATGTATTGTTATCTGATGCTTTAGTGAACTCTTTCCATTACAAAGATGAAAGCGGTGCTGATTATGTAGATCCACGTGCAGCATTAACTTTTTATGGTGATGGAACCTTTGGCGGTGACACACATTTTTGTGATGAATGTGAAGAAGGGCCAATTGAATATGCAAGTTTGATTAAAGAAGGACAAATTTCTTTCCGTAAGTATGAGCACTACGAACAAAAGGAAAAATATAATCAACCTGAAAGTTTTATCAACAGCCAGGTTATTCGTTTTGCCGATGTATTGTTAATGGCAGCTGAAGCTTATATTGAAGACAATAATACCAGTAGTGCACTTCCTTTAATCAACCGTGTTCGTGCCCGTTCCGGTGCTTTTGAATACAGTACCTTAGGTGACCAGACCAATGCAAGAATGATTTTACGTCACGAACGTCAGATGGAACTTGCCGGTGAGCAACATCGTTTTTATGACCTTGTGCGTTGGGGTGTGTTAAAAGAAACGATTAATCCTGAAAAACAAGCAGCAATTGGTATTTCTCCGGTTGAAGACAAGCATGTGCTTCTTCCTATACCACAAATTGAAAGAGATGCGAATCCAACACTGGATGCTCAGGTTAAAAATGACTGGAACTAAAAGTTAATAACTATAAGAATCAAAAAAGGTGTTTTCGCAAATGTGAAAACACCTTTTTTATTTGATACCTTGTATAGAAATAGTTGAAATTTCGTTATGAATTTTTATGGTTTTCTTTTTAAACTTTTTGGCAGTAATTGCTTTTACCTGAAGTTCAATTCGTGCACCGTTTTTTCGTGTTCGAAATTCAGCTATGCGAATCAATCTCGTGTTATCCTCTAATTTTTCCTCCTTAAATACAGATTTGAATTTATCTTTTTCAATTCGTTTAAAAGCATCAAATTTTATAGCAAAATAACCTTCAATTCCCTGGTAATAATAAGTTCTGTTCTTTTTGTTATAACTCGCTTTGGCCAAAGTCTGGTTCTTCTTTTTTTCTTTTATCCACTTCCCTTCTTGTTGAGGAAATTGAACTGAAAGCGTATAATTGCCCTCTTTTAAATAATTAAAACCTGCCTTCCCCTTTTCTCCTGTCTCGTGGTAAGCTATCTGCTTTTGTAACCCGATATCTTCTAATATTACTTTGGTTTCAGGTGCTGGCTTT
The DNA here is from genome assembly GCA_913063265.1 of uncultured Prolixibacteraceae bacterium. Classification (GTDB taxonomy): domain Bacteria; phylum Bacteroidota; class Bacteroidia; order Bacteroidales; family Prolixibacteraceae; genus Draconibacterium. Next base: position 94,033 of record CAJXZG010000007.1, read on the forward strand.
TTGCCAAACAGAAAAGAGAATACAGATAATATCAGAATTAACAATTTCATGAATAAAAAAAGACCGTTCCTAATAAAGAACGGTCTTTTATATTTTTTTATTTCTAAAACGCATCATCGAGGGTACGAATGGTTAAAATTTCTTTTAACCTTTCTTCCGAAATACTGGTTTTTAAATTGACCGATACTTTTTCGTTGGGTAATAAATCAAAATAATTGTCAGAGAAAAAACCTTCCTCATCACCAATTTGCAAATAAACGCTTTTTGCCAGTTTATCTGTTTTCAACTCAATATTAAATCCATTATCGGCTTTTGAAATTGTGGGCTCAACAGTAGGATTTTTAATATTCAATTGTTTAAATGGCTGGAAATAAAAAGTATTCTTTGAAAGCGCTTTTCCATCTTTCACCAATTCGGCAACAAAAACCATATTATTCAATTGCTTACGGTATTTCCAACGAAATTCACTAATATTTACATCATAATAATCGTTGCTGGAGTTTGCCGGAACATTCACCAGCGAGGCATTCTCCCAAATAACTTTTCCATCAAAATCTTTGATTTTTAATTTCATCTCAGCATTGATATCTTCCAGTTTATCATTTACAATTCCTACCCTGAATTTTATTCCCTCAACATAAGGACTTATTAAAACCGGTTCAAAACCTTTTTTTACGTAATACTGCAGTGCTTTCCAATTTTGATAATAATCGGTTGAACTCCAGGATGCCACGGGCCATACATCGTTGATTTGCCAGTACAAACTGCCCATACAAAATGGCATTGCCCTGCGATGGCCTTCCAATCCAAATTTTATTCCTTCGGCTTGTAAAACATGATTAACATACAAAAATGATTCAAAATCTTTTGGTTTTTTGTACTCCTGCAACATGTAATATTCAATGGTACCATTACCAATAGATGAGCGCTGATGGGATTCCATCACTTCCGAATAGATATCAAAATCTTCGGGTTCGGCATATTTTTTAACCGTTGAAATTTCCGGAAAGGATTGAAATCCATATTCACTCATAAATCGTGGTAAATGTGTTGCATAGGTTTCAAAAGGTTCTTTGCCCCACCAAACACCCCAATAGTGGTCGTCGCCGTTCACCAAATCCGGTGGGATTCCCAAACCTGAAGAAGGACTGGAGCCCCAGTAACTTTCATCCGGGTCGTACTCTGCAACCACCTCCGGAAGCACTTTATGGAAAATATCAACATAAGCCTGCCAAACTTTTTCAGGTACATCAGGGCCTTCGTTTTCTGCATCCTTTTTCCACCCCCAGCTGTCCCATGCAGTAAGTATTTCGTTATTACCACACCACAAAGCAATAGAAGGATGGTTTCTTAATCTTTTTACATTATCTATTGCCTCTTCCCGAACATTGTCCAAAAACTCCTGATCGTTTGGAAACATGGCACAGGCAAACATAAAATCCTGCCAGACCAAAATTCCGTTTTCGTCACATAAATCGTAAAAAATATCTTCTTCGTAAATTCCTCCACCCCAGACACGTAACATGTTGTTGTTTGAAACTTTTGCAGTTTCAATTACTGTCCTGTAATTTTCCTCAGTAACACGCGGCAAAAAAACATCGTTTGGAATATAGTTGGCACCTTTCATAAAAACATTGTGCCCGTTTAATCTGAAAAGAAAAGTTGTTCCTTCCTCATCTTTTTCACGAACCAACTCCAGGGTACGGATTCCAATACGTGTCTCATTAATATCTTTACTTCCTTTTATATTTATTTCTCCTGAGATATTATATAAATGAGCTTCGCCCAAACCATTGGTCCACCATAATTTAGGATTGGATATTTCAAAATCTAAATTATATTTCTCCACTCCTTTTACCAGATCGACTGTTGAGGAAGCCAATAAGTTTTCATCATTTTTAATTTCCAGTTTTGCTTTTCCGTTTGTTAGAGCATCAATCTCAAAAACAGCCGTGAAAGTTGCTTTTTCCTCTTCGACTGTATTTTGAATAATCTGAAGGTTTTCGATTTTAGCTTTGTTCCAGGCTTTTAATATTATTGGTCGGTAAACCCCACTGGTAACCAAACGGGGGCCCCAGTCCCAACCATAATGATACCCGGCTTTTCTGGTAAAAATGCTGACTCTTTTATTTCCTTCAACCTGTCCCCTTTCGGCTTGATCATTGTTTGCACCGGGATACACAAAATCCAGTGCATCATGTTTTTTCAGTCCTTCAACAATTGGTGATTTAAATAAAATATGAATCTCATTTTCCCCTTTTTTCAAAACATCCTTTACGTTGGCGGTCCACTCACGAAACATATTGTTTGCTGACAACACATTAGTACCGTTAACTGAAACTTCCGCGTATGTATCCAATCCCTTAAAATCCAGTTCTACCCTATCTTTTTCAAGAATTTCAGTATCCACAACAAAAGTTGTTTTATATTCCCAGTCAACTTTATCAATCCATTGCAAATCCAGTTCATTCAACCTGTAAAACGGATCTTCTATTTTACCATTTTCAAGTAAATCGGTATGTACTGTACCCGGAACTGTTGCCGGTAACCATTGGTTTTCTCCGGCCTGGCTAAAAATCCAGTTTTCATTTAATTCTTTTTCAATCATAACTTCTGAAACCGGTTCTTCACAACTGGAAAATACAAGGGCTAATACTACAACAACATAAAAAGGGATGATTTTCTTCATTTTTAAAATTTTACTTCTATTTATAAACTTCTGTATTCTTCATTTCAAAAGTATAAAAAATGGTTATTCAGAAAAATTTACAAAGCCAATTACATCTCCAAAATCTATACTTATTTTACATAGAAACTTTCGGCTATATAGCTTTGAAGTATAATTTTAAAAAAAACAGCAGAGTTTCTCCCACAGCTCCTTAATTATTCTTCTTTTTTTGTTGAAATTTTTAAGGGTAAGTACAACGGACAAAAACTAAATAATCCGGTTGCTATTGGTATTAATCCAACCAATCCCCACCAGCTGTCATAAAGAACTCCGACAATAGCGATAATTAAACCTAAAATTATTCTTAATAACCTGTCAATTGAACCAACATTATTTTTCATCTGTTTGAAATTTTTAATTTTTAAATTGTACGTTTAAAACAATCATAATGTAAATTGGTTTTCAAAATTCTTCTTCCAGAATATTACAAGAGGTTTTTAAAAATTCAGGACATTTACTTTGAAAGACATCGGCATTTGTTGCTGCTTCTGCACCCTCGGGAGTTGAAATATCGTAACCTGTTAGTTCTTCACAGATTAATGTTTCGTGCTTCTCTTTAAATTTTTGATTGAATTTTTTAATCAGCTCTTTGGTATTGGCTTTTTTATCCGGATCGGAAACATCGTGTCCATGTTTCATCCCAATTACCATATATGCTCCTGTAACTGCTCCGCAAGTTTCGGCGCAGGCCATTCCACCACCAAAACCACTGGCTATTCTCAATGCTGCTTTTTCATCAATTCCAAGGTCATTGGCAAATAAACTAAATACGGTTTGAGCACAGTTAAAATCGGGGAATCGGTTTTCGACAAGTTTTGATTTCATGATTTTTTCTTTAAAATTAGTTGAATTTGGTGTATAAAAAAACCCGAAGGATTAAAACTTCGGGTTTATTTTTAATTCAATTTTTTGTTTCTAAAAATTATCCCTGGCGAAAGATTTAGAGGGGCTTTTTATTCTCCTCTTACTGCAGCAACTCCCGGAAGTACTTTTCCTTCAAGATACTCAAGAAGTGCACCACCTGCCGTTGAGATATAAGAAACACCATCTGCAAAACCAAACTGGTTTACACATGCTACAGAGTCGCCACCACCGACCAAAGAGAAAGCTCCCTTTTTAGTGGCTTCAACAATTGCAGTTCCGATCGCTTTTGAGCCTTCGGCGAAGGTATCCATTTCAAATACACCAACAGGACCATTCCAAAGTATTGTTCCCGACTTTTCGATTACTTCTTTCATTTTGGCAATACTTTCAGGTCCGGCATCCAGGCCTTGCCATCCGTCAGGTATTTCATTGGCCGGAAGTATTTTAGTATTGGCATCGTTGCTAAAATTATCAGCCGCTAAAACATCGGTTGCAATAACAAGATTTACACCTTTTTCTTTAGCCAGTTTCTGAATATTTAATGCCGTTTCAATATAATCATCTTCACAAATTGAATCACCAACTTTTCCGCCATTGGCTTTAACAAAAGTATAGGTCATTCCACCACCTAAAATCAGATTGTCTACTTTATTCAACAGGTTTTCGATAATTGTAATTTTTGAGGAAACTTTAGCACCTCCCATAATTGCAGTTAAGGGTCGACCCGGATTTTTCACCACTTTATCCAGACTTTCTACTTCTCCCTCAATCAGGTAACCGAACATTTTATCATTGGGGAAAAACTTTGCAATTACCGCGGTTGAAGCATGTGCCCGGTGAGCAGTCCCAAAAGCATCGTTCACCCAGCAGTCGCCATTTTCTGAAAGCTTTCTAGCAAACTCTTCGTCGCCGGCTGTTTCTTCTTTATAAAAACGTAAGTTTTCCAAAATTAAAACTTCACCCGGTTTAACATCGGCTGCCATTGCTTTTACCTCATCGCCAATACAGTCGGGAGCAATTTTTACTGTTGCACCCCCCAAAAGTTCACTTAAATGACCTACCAATGGTTTTAAAGAGAATTTTTCTTCCGGACCATTTTTTGGTCTTCCCAGGTGAGACATAATAACCGGTGAACCACCTGCTTCTATAATTTTTTTGATGGTAGGAAGCGCAGCACGCATCCTTGTATCGTCTGTAATCTCAAAATTCTCGTTTAAAGGAACATTAAAATCCACACGAATAAGTGCTCTTTTGCCTTTAAAATCGTAGCTGCTAATTGTTTGCATGATATTTATATTTTTTAAGTTTTTTGTTGAAAATCAATCAAAGATAAGAAATAAAAGTGGCAGCTGACAGGACTTATTTTTGACTTAAAATAATTTAATGTTGTGGTAAAATAGATTTGAAACAACCGGTTATATGCGGCACATGCAAAGCCATAGTCATTAATATCGATTTGATTGCGCCTTTGTTTAATCAAATTGTTAACCCCGGGTTACACTCTCCGTCAACTAACGAATCGCTTACCCGGGGCTATTGATATTTGACACCTTCAGTGTCAGTCTTCATAATCCTGAAAGGATTAAACAACAATAACCCGGTGTGCAACGCCGGGTAAAGTGCAGAATAAGTACTCGTCCGGCGTAATTAGCTGTTCAATGGAGGCTTGTTGTTCCGGACGAAATAAAATAATCCTTCCGAAAGAATTGACGCAAAAGATTTTTATAATTTTTATAATGAATTTAATCTGTTTCAAGGATTTCGAAAAGTCCTGAGTCAAACAGGGAGCAAATAACATTTTACAATTCTAAATGTATAAAAATTCCTTATTGAGAATACAGATTTTTCGGTCTCTTCAATCCATAAAAATGGCAGAAAGTGCTATTTTTACGCCATGCTATTTAAAGATGTAGTCGGACAGGAATCTATAAAAAAACGTTTAATTCAATCGGTAACCGATGAGCGGATTAGTCATGCACAACTTTTCTCCGGGCCTTCGGGAACCGGAAAAATTGCAATGGCTATTGCTTATGCTCAATATATTTCGTGTAAAAACCGAACTGAAACTGACGCTTGTGGAACTTGCTCATCATGTCATAAATACAACAAACTGGCGCATCCCGATTTACATTTTGTTTTCCCGATTTTTAATCCTCCTGCTCAAAAACCGGTAAGCGACGATTTTCTTCCGCAGTGGCGCGCTTTGGTTTTAAATGATCCTTATTTCGATTTGGGAAGCTGGCTTAAATATATCGATGCAGGAAATGCCCAGGGATTAATTTATGAGCGGGAAAGCGATTCGATTTATAAAAAACTCAACCTTAAATCATTTGAATCGGAATTTAAGGTGATGATAATCTGGTTGCCGGAAAAAATGCATGTTGCCTGCGCCAACAAACTGTTAAAAATTATTGAAGAGCCACCAAATAAAACCCTCTTCATTTTGGTTTCTGAAGACGAGGAAGTTGTAATTTCTACCATCCGGTCAAGAGCACAACTGATAAAATTTCCTTTTGTCGCAGACGAATCTATTCAAAATGCCCTGATGAAAATTGAAGGTGTTGATCCTGAATTAATTCCCGATGCTGTTCATCTTGCAAATGGCAACTTTATTAAAGCAAAAGCCTATATCAATCCTTCTGAAGATGAGCAATTCTATTTTCAAAAGTTTCAGGATATGATGCGCCAGGCATATAAACGTGAGGTTTCGGCTCAAATAAGATGGGCAGATGAAATGGCTAAGATTGGCCGTGACAAACAAAAAGCATTTTTTGCATTTGCACTGCGATTAATTCGTGAGTATTTTGTAATGAATATGAACCACAGCAACATGGTTTATCTGAACCGCGAAGAAAAAAAGTGGGGCTTACAGTTTGCTCCCTTTATAAATGAAAGAAATGTAACCGCTTTTTTTAAAGAGTTTGAGTTAAGCATAAAGCATATTTCGATGAACGGTAATCCCAGAATAATTTTTCTCGACACTGCGCTCAGAATGGTTCGTTTGATAAAGAAATAGGAAAAATCATTTCATGCCATAAATTATTCAACAGGTCATAATTTTTTAATTTGACAAGCTGAACTCTCCCTCACTCCCTCTCTTCGCGAAGAGAGGGACGATTGTATCGTAGATTCAATCAGGGTGAGTTTCCATATAGAGTCACTCTTAATCATTGAATATCAAAAATAAATCAAGGAGTTGAGTTTTTATTGAAACTAAGGGGAAATATTTTTTTTGATCAACTGCCATCTTCCCACAATTTTCTTAGAATCAGTTTAAATAAAGCTTAAAAAAGCATAATTGGTTTTATTGGTTATTTTTGTAGTTACGAAAATTGTTCTGATTATATAAATAAGTGTTTCAGAATAATTTGAATTCAATTGACCATTTATGCACGAGCAAGATATAGATACTATTGAAAGAGGTGTTTGCAAATCGAAAACAGGCTGTTGTGCCAAATTACATGTAAACAACTGGTTAGATGACATTAAACCACCTCTTAATACAGAAAATGTGGTTGAAGTTCGGTTTAAAAATACCAGAAAAGATTATTACAGAAATGTAAATAACCTTAAATTAAAAGTCGGCGATTTGGTTGCAGTTGAAAGCAGTCCCGGACATGATATAGGCATTATTTCTGTGATGGGAGAACTGGTTGAATACCAGATGAAAAAACATAAACCAACT
>CAJXZG010000008.1 GCA_913063265.1 uncultured Prolixibacteraceae bacterium
TCATTCTTCCCGCAATTTTTTCGGCATCTGCTTTTGTCGGGAAAGCACCTTCTGTAGTTAAATTGCCTCCGAAAAATCTGATGGGATTTCCGTTTCTGATAAAATTTCCTGCATTATCTGTTGATATAAAGTCATTTTCAGATATAGGTATTTTTGGGAATTTGGGCAGAAAATCAACAGTTGTTGAGTCGTCGAAAGATAAATTAAAGTTAAAGCCGTTGGTGAAATTTTGTCCCTTTGCAGTAAATGAAGTAATTGCAAAAATGAGGATTATAAGTTTAAGTCGATTCATAATTGTATGATTTTGATGTAAAATTAAAAATTGCCTCCAAACATAAAATTCTGATTGAGCATTTTAACAAGATTTTATTTTATCACTTTTAATCCTTTAGAGACTGTTTAAAAATTATCCAATTGTTCTGTTATTCGTCTTTTTCACCACTTCTTCGTTGGAATTTTCTTAAATAGCTTTGGCTATTCTCGTCAATTCCGTCTTGAGTTAGTAAAAAATACTTCATAATATTTCCAATTAATACAATTAAAACAGTCTCTTAATTTTTAATTTTTATACAAATATCTATTTTTGCACTCTCTTAAAAATCAGTTCGCTTAGCGCTTAGCGCCTGGCACCATGCAAAAGGAAAAAAATGAACAAACCAACAGTTGTTAGCGGGATTAGGCCAACAGGATATTTGCACCTGGGAAATTATTTTGGAGCGGTGCAGAATTTTTTAAAAATGCAGAATGATTTTAACTGCTTTTTTTTTATTGCCGATATACATTCATTAACTACCCATCCAGCTCCTGAGAATTTACAATCCGGTGTCCGCCAGGTGTTGGCTGAATATCTCGCTTGTGGAATTGATCCTGAAAAAGCAACTATTTTTATCCAAAGTGATGTTCCCGAGGTTTCGGAATTATATGCATTTTTAAACATGAATGCCTATTTAGGAGAACTGGAAAGAACGACTTCTTTTAAAGATAAAGCGCGTCAGCAACCAGAAAATGTAAATGCAGGCTTACTGACTTACCCCGTTTTAATGGCTGCGGATATTATTATTCATAAAGCCCATTTTGTTCCGGTAGGAAAAGACCAGGAGCAAAACCTTGAAATGGCAAGAAAATTTGCCAAAAGATTTAACCGGATGTATAAATCAGATGTTTTCCCTATTCCTCGTCCGTATACTTTTGGTGGAGGCGATATGATAAAAGTTCCGGGATTGGATGGATCGGGGAAAATGGGTAAATCTGAAGGAAATGCAATTAACCTTTATGAAGATCCAAAATCAATTCGCAAAAAAGTGATGCGTGCGGTAACAGATTCCGGTCCTACGGAAATGAATCAGGAAAAACCTGAAGCCATTCAAAATCTGTTTACTTTAATGGATATCGTTTCGACAAAAGATACAGTAGAACACTTTGATAATTTATACAACAAATGTGAAATTCGTTATGGCGATATGAAAAAACAACTGGCTGAAGATATTATCGCCTACACCTCTCCAATTCGTGAGAGAATAATTGAAATTCTGGAAGATGATGCGTATCTTGCAAAGGTAGCCAGGTTAGGTGCTGAAAAAGCACGTGAATCAGCTATAAAAACATTACAGGAAGTAAAAAATGTAATAGGATTCAGAAAATTATTTTAATTAAATACACTATACCCCATAAGATTAGGCCGGGCTGTTGCCCGGCTATTTTTTTAAATAAAAAAAAGCATAATTTTATTTGATACGTAGTTGTCAATGCTAAAAGAATATCTTTTTATCTTAATTTATTCATAGTTTAATTAAATTAAACTTTTTAATAATCAATTTTTTCTATTTTTAGGCAGGATTGCATTTTTCTGCCATGAATAAATTTTTACTTAACCTAATATTCCTGATTGTAATTTGTTTGCCGGGTACGATGATTACGCATGCACAGGTGCGACAGGAGATTGATTCTTTAAATACACTAATCAGGCTTGAAAAAGACAAAAAGAAATTAGTTGACCATTATAATAACCTGGCAAACCTGCATTCAGATGATAATGTAGACAGTGGATACCATTACGTCAATATAGCATTAGAATCTGCAAAAAAAATTGAGTATAAAAACGGGCAGGCCGAATCACATTATCTTTTAAGTTATTTTGAAGACAGATCAGGAAAAACTGAATCAGCAATAGCGCATCTCGAAAATGCCATTAAAATATACACCGAACTTGGAGATTCATCGTACCTGGCCGGTTGTTACAATAATCTAGGAGTATTTTGCTCTTATGGTACCGACCAGACAAAGAGTCTGAGATACTTTATTAAATCCATGAACATTGCTGAAGATTTGAATCAAACTTTTGCATTGTCGGAAGCTTATAATAATATAGGTTGGTATTACGAATATCTTGAGGAATATGGTTCTGCTTTAAAATATTATAATAAAGCACTTGAGGTGGATCTTAAAATTCAGAATCACCATAATCTGGCACTTTCTTATATTATGGTGGGGAATATAAATCTCAAACTTCAACGTTTTGAAAGCGCAAGAGACAGTTTAATCAAAGCACAAAGTTTTGTTTCGAAAGTAAAAGATAATTATCGACAGGCTGAATTATACATAAATCTTGCCGACTATTATATCGAAACTGAACAATACAAAGAAGCAAAAAAACATATTTCGTTGGCGCGGAATATCAATAACAAAAACGATTATAAAAGGCTGGAAGCAGATTTAATAATGCTGGAAGGGGATTTGGAATTTAAAAATAAACATCATAAAGAATGTCTGTCATTCTACGATAAGGCAATAGATATTTATCTTGATAATCAAATTCATGATAATTTATATGATATATATATTAACAAAGCCATGGCCTACTCCGAACTTGGAAGCTATGAAAAGGCATATGCTGTTTTAAAGGAAGCGCAAGATTTGAAGAATGAATTTGAGCCCAATGAAATAGCACAAATACTTGGTGATTTTGAAAAAGAAGAAGCACTGAAAGAAGAACGGGAAAAATTACATTTAGAACAGGAAATTCAAAATCAAAAAAACAAAAACGAAGTAATTCTTATCAGGGCAAAACTTCATGGAGCGATTGTATCTATTGCATTTCTGGTAATATTGGTTGGGATATTCGTTTATTTCTACATCGAAAAAAGAAAACATAATTCGCAACTGGAAGAAAATTACAGGATAATTCAGGAACAAAAAACAATGCTTGAAGAAAACTTCATAAGCCTAAAAAACAATGAAGAAAAACTTGAACAGCTAAATGCTACAAAAGACAAGTTTTTTTCAATCATTGCACACGATTTAAAAAATCCATTTAATGTATTGATTGGATTATCGGATTTCGTTATCAGCGACCCCGATGTCCGGCACTCTGAAGATTTTGAGCAAATTATTGATGGTATTTTTCATACGGCCAAATCGGGTTATAACCTCCTCGACAACCTTTTAAAATGGGCACGAACACAAACAGGTGATATTGATTTTAATCCCGAGTTGTTAGACATGAGGGAGATATTTATACAAAACGCATCTTTTTTTAAAGAAGCAGCCAAAGCAAAAAATATTGAGATAAGCGACATTTATTTAAAAGGACAACAAGTGTATGCAGATTTTAATATGGTTAATTTTGTTGTTCGGAACCTCTTAAATAATGCCATCAAATTTTCGCATCCAAACAGCAAAATTTTACTTCGGGCAAAAAACGAAGGTGATTTTTGCATTTTTACTGTTCAGGATTTTGGCATCGGTATGGATAAGGAAACCCGTGAAAAACTATTTAGAATTGAAAGCACTAATCCAAAACCCGGCACAGCTGAAGAAGCAGGTACAGGGTTGGGATTGATAATATGTAAAGAATTTATTGAAAAAAGTGGTGGCAACATTTGGGTGAATAGTGAAGAAGGAAAGGGAAGTAGTTTCCATGTAAGTTTTCCTTGCAGGAAATAACTATTAAGATGGTGCAAAATCCAACTAATTATAAGATTTTTGTATAAAACCTAATAACTAAAACATGAATAAAACAGCTTTCTCCTTACTGGTATTTATTGTAATTATTTATTCCTGTACGAACCAAACAGAAAAAAAACCTAAAAACGAAAAACCCAATATTGTTTATATTCTCGCTGATGATCTTGGCTACGGCGATTTAAGTGTTTACGGGCAAACACTTTTTCAAACACCAAATCTAGATAAAATGGCCAGCCAGGGGATGTTATTTACCGACCATTATTCAGGTACAACAGTTTGTGCTCCATCACGATCTTCGTTAATGACGGGAATGCATACGGGACATACGGCAATTCGCGGAAACAAAGAATGGAAACCAGAAGGCCAATGGCCAATGGCCGATTCAGTTTATACTATGGCTGAGATGTTAAAAAAAGCCGGGTATACTACAGGGGCTTTTGGGAAATGGGGGCTTGGCTATCCCGGTTCTGAAGGTGATCCCAATAAACAGGGATTTGATGAGTTTTATGGGTACAATTGTCAACGTATGGCACATAATTATTATCCCGGGCATTTATGGGATAACGAAAAAAAAGTGATACTGGAGGAAAACAGCGGAGATAAATTTGAAACTTATGCTCCCCATCTGATTCACGATAAAGCACTTAAGTTTATAGAAGATAACCAGGACAAACCGTTCTTTTTATTTTATCCAAATGTTATACCTCATGCAGAATTATTATTACCCGAAGAAAATCTGGCTGAATTCAGAGGTAAATTTTTGCCAGAGAAAGAGTACAAAGGAGCTGAGCCGGGAGATCCCGGATTCAGGGAAGGGCCATATGGAACGCAACCTGAAAGCCATGCAGCATTTGTTGCAATGGTTACTTTGCTTGATAAACAGGTTGGTGAAGTCCTGGATAAAATAAAAGAACTTGGCCTTGAAAAAAATACGATTGTGATGTTTACCTCTGATAACGGACCTCATTTGGAAGGAGGAGCAGATCCTGATTATTTTAACAGCAACGGACCCTTAAAAGGATATAAGCGAGATCTGTATGAAGGTGGAATAAGAGTGCCTATGATTGCATGGTGGCCGGAAAAAATTGAAGCCGGTTCAACAAGCAGTCATCCATCAGCTTTTTGGGATATTATGCCCACTGTTGCAGAGCTGGCAGGAATTGAAACACCTGAGAATATAGATGGGATTTCATTTCTACCAACCTTGATAGGAAATGAAAAACAGAATAAACACGATTATTTGTATTGGGAATTTCATGAAAAAGGTGGGAGACAAGCACTTCGCAAAGGAAACTGGAAACTGGTTCAATACGATGTTTTCAATCCGGAAAAAACAAGCACTGAATTATATGATCTTTCAACGGATGTTGGAGAAAATAATAATTTGGCAGATAAACATCCGGAAGTTGTTAAAGAGTTAGTGGACTTGATGAAGGATGCAAGAAAAGAGTCACCGGATTTTCCATTTGAAAAAAAGAGTAAAAAGGATTAATGAAACTGCCGTAAAGTGAAAAGTCTCTATCACATATTGGTTGAATTGTTGCAAAAAGGGAAAGAAGTGCAAACCGGCACTTTGCTGCAAACCAAAGGATCAGCTCCACAGGTTCCGGGAGCAATGGCCGTTTTTGATAAAGAGAAAGTTTTATACGGAACTTTGGGTGGAGGACTGCTTGAAGCCAAAGCACAAAAACTGGCAGCATCCTTATCTGAAACAGAATCTAATACCTTGCAATGGATACATTTTAATGCCAACATGAATGATGAGACAGGAGCAATTTGCGGAGGAAGTTCTTTGTTTTACATCGACACAAATCCATCCAAACATATTGATGCGTTTTCTCAATTGGCCGACTCAATGGATCGTAAAAAAAGAGGTGTACTTTTAACTTTGCTAACAGATGAAGTCAATCCTGAAATTGAGCGATTCTGGATTGAATATAAAGGTGTTTTAAATGACAGGATTAAAGATTTATTGAGTTATGCCGAAGTGGATGTTGAACAGGTTCTTTCTTCAAAAAAAACTAAATGGATTGAAAAAGTTAAGGATATTTCAGGACAAAATGTTTCGCTGTTTATCGAACCGGTTTATCCTGTTTCTCAATTAATTATTGTTGGTGCCGGCCATATTGGTACGGCCTTAAGTTTACTTGGTATTTCAGTAGATTTTGAACTTGTTATAATCGATGACCGTCCGGAAATGGCAAATTCAAACAGGTTTCCCAAGGATGTGAATGTTATCTGTAAACCGCTAACGGAAGCGTTTAACCAGGTCTCAATTACTCCTGAAACCTATATTGTAATAGCAACCCAGGGACATCGCTCAGATATAAAGGCATTAAAATGCTGTATTGGTGCAAATGCTGCTTATATTGGAGTTATTGGAAGCAAACGAAAAACCAAATTAATGGCAAAAGAGTTTGTCGACAAAAAATGGGCAACTCAGGCTGAATGGGATTTTATTCATGCTCCAATCGGGATTGATATTCACTCAAAATCGGTAAACGAAATAGCAGTTAGCATTCTTGCTGAATTAATTAAAGAGCGGTATGAAAACAATTTTATTAAGCCCAAAAAAAGAGTTGAAGCAGTTGTTTTGGCTGCCGGGAAAAGTACTCGAATGGGACAGCAAAAACTGTTGATGCCTTATAAAAATTCAAGTATTATAAAAAGAGTGGTTGAAGCTCTCTCAAATTCATTGGTAAATCAAATAACCGTAGTAACCGGAAGCGATAAAAAAGCCATTGAGAAGGAACTGGTTGCCTGTGATATTCTTTTTACTCATAATGAAAAATATGAGAACGGAATGTTATCATCTGTACAAAAAGGGGTAGAAACCGTTAATCAAAATTGTGATGGAATTATGATTTTGTTGGGAGATCAACCAATGGTTTCAAAATCTGTAATTGACAGATTGATTTCTGTTTTTCAAAAAACAAAGTCTGGATTGATTGTGCCTGCATATAAAGGGAAACGAGGGCATCCGGTATTGATCGATTCAAAATACAGGGAACAAATAAATTCAATCAATCCTGAAATAGGACTTCGTGAGTTGTTTTTAAATAATGAGAATGACATTCTGGAAGTTGAAATCAATACCAACGATATTTTAAAAGATATAGATACACCGGAAGAATATAAAAAAGAAACAGGAATGAGTTATTAAAACTTAGCGGAATCCCTTTTATATTTATTTGTGTTCGTGCGATTTATTTCTTTACTTCATAACAAAATTGGGTGAACAGCTCCTCAATAATATTAGTATTATTCAGATTGTTGCCTATCTTATGAACTAATTAAACTATAAACTACTATGAATAACCTAAAAAAACTCTTTCCGGCAAAAAAAGACTCAGGAACAGACCGGCGTAATTTTTTAAAGAAATCGGCAATGACCGGATTGGGAATTGCATTTCTGGCTAAGTCAAACGATGCTGCTGAAGCGCTTGAATACACCACACAAAACGTAAATCGTGCTTCCAGTCCGACGGATTTAAAAATTACCGATTTAAGAGTGGCAAATACAAAAGACGGTCCGATATTAAAAATGTATACCAACCAGGATATTTATGGTTTGGGTGAAGTCCGCGATATCGCAGATCCTCGTTATGCCCTGTTTTTAAAAAGCCGGTTGTTAGGATTAAATCCTTGTAATGTAGAGCAGATTTTTAAACACATCAAACAGTTTGGAGGGCATGGCCGACAAGGCGGTGGTGTTTCAGGTGTAGAAATGTGTTTATGGGATTTGGCCGGGAAAGCTTATGGAGTTCCGGCATATCAACTGTTGGGAGGCAAATACCGTGACAAAATTCGAATTTATGCAGATACTCCTTCTTCAAAAGATCCCGCTGTTTATGCAAAACGTATGCGTCACAGAATGGAGCAGGGATATACTTTCCTGAAAATGGATTTTGGAATTGGACTTATCGCTGATATCCCGGGTGCACTGGTTGGCCATGAATTCTGGAAAGGTCAAAGTGAATGGGATGCAAGCAGACTCGGTAACTTAAGCAATACAAAACATCCCTTTACAAGAATTCAGATTACCGATTTAGGTTTAGAGAAAATGGTTGAATATGTTCACCAGGTGAGGGATATTGTAGGTTATGAAGTTCCAATGTCGGCCGACCATTTTGGGCATTTTGATACAAACACAGCTATCAGGCTGGGAAATGCTGTAGAAAAATATCAACTGGCATGGCTGGAAGATATGGTTCCCTGGTTTTATACAGATAAATGGCGTCAGATTACAGAAGCGATAAACACGCCTACTTTAACCGGAGAAGATATTTTTGGGAAAGAAGCATTTATAGAACTTTGCGATACACATGCTGTTGATATGGTCCATCCCGATTTGGCATCGGCAGGAGGAATTCTGGAAACCAAAAAAATTGGTGATTATGCCGAAGAAAAAGGAATTGCAATGGCATTACACTTTGCCGGAACTCCGGTATCATTTATGGCCAATGTACATTGTGCCGCGGCTACCCAAAACTTTGTGGCATTAGAACATCACGATGTAGATACTGAATACTGGGAAGACTATGTTACCGGAGATAAACCACTGGTAGTAGATGGATTTGCACCGGTTCCCGAAAAACCCGGTCTGGGTATCGACCTGAATGAAGATGTGGTTAAAGAGCATTTAAAAGAGGGTGAAAAATATTTTGCTCCAACCGATGAATGGAACAAAAAGAACTCATGGGACAGACAATGGAGTTGAAAAATTTGGAAGACCAAAGAGAATAAACTTAAATCAAAATTCACCGGGTAACTTTAAGTCAACAGGGGATTAAAAAGTTTTAATTCAATTATAAAAATAAAATTTAGTTCAATTGAAATCTAAATCAATCTATCGCTATTTACTAATTCTGGCACTATTACTTTTTGCCATTTTTGCAGTTTTAATCATTATAAATAAACCAACCTTAACCGGTCCGTTTTTGATACTTGGTTTTGTGAGCCTGGCAATTGCAGTTCGAGGATTCGAGGCAGTAAAAGGCTTTTCTTATTCGCTTTGGATTTTTACTGCGGTGACTGTTTCGATGTATTATCCACAGTATTTTTTATCAGCAGGAAGTTTTGAATACAAATTATTGATAGTTCCGCTGCTCCAGATAATAATGTTTGGAATGGGCTCACAAATGAGTTTAAAAGATTTTGCAGGAGTAATCAAAATGCCAAAAGGCGTAATTGCAGGTGTAATTTGTCAGTTTACAATTATGCCACTGGTTGGTGCTTCCATAGCCCTGATGTTTAATTTTCCGCCCGAGATCGCTGCCGGAATAATTTTAGTTGGTTCATCGCCTAGTGGATTGGCATCAAATGTAATGTCATTTTTAGCCAAAGCAAACCTGGCACTTTCGGTTACTTTAACGGCTTTTGCAACTTTGCTTTCTCCCTTGTTAACCCCGTTTTTAATGAAAACTTTTGCAGGTGAATTAATCGAAGTAGATTTCTGGAATATGATGTTGGGCATTTTCAATATGGTAATTCTGCCAATAGTTGCCGGATTGATTTTTAATATTTTCTCACTTACAAAGGTTTCTGTAAAAGGAAAAATCATTCAATTAATTAGTTTCTTTTTAGTGGTGGTTTTGAAAGATATGATAGCTTATCAAACTACAGGAATCGAATTTGTAATATTCATGAAAAATATTGTTATCGATGTACTTTGGTTTATGGTTCTTCCGGTTGCGGCAGCTATGCTTTTCAAATATCTGGCAAAAGGAAATAACGAATGGCTCAACAAAGTCTTGGCCTTTGTTTCCATGCTGGGAATAGGAATCATTATCGTGGTAATTACAGCCGCAGGTCGCGACAGTTTATTAGAAGTTGGATTGTTACTGATTCTTGCCTGTTTCATGCACAATATGTTTGGTTATGGTTTGGGATATTCAATTGCAAAATTTGTTTTGCGTATGAGCGAAAAAGACAGTCGCACGATAGCCCTCGAAGTAGGAATGCAAAACGGAGGATTGGCCTCCGGGTTAGCATTACAAATGGGAAAAGTCGCAACCGTTGGATTGGCACCGGCAATTTTTGGTCCGATGATGAACATTACCGGATCATCATTGGCAACCTGGTGGGGAAACAAAGAAGACCGAAGCACGAAGCACGAAGTTGGAAGTGAAGAATAAACTCTGTGAACGTAGTGCATTCTTTGTGAACTTTGTGGTTAGGCGGTAAATACAAAAACGAAATACTAATTAAAAATACAAAAATGAAAAAACTAATCTTACTAATTGCAGTTTTAATCGGAGCAAGTCAAATCAGTTTTGCTCAAATTGAACCATCAAAAGAAATGATGGAATTTTATACTCCGAAATGGGAAGGTGAACGAGACGAGAGTGGACGTCCGATAGTGCCGGATGAATTGCTGGATCGTTTATTAAATCTTTCGATTGAAGAAGCCTGGGGAGTTATTCGAAACGAAGGTTATCATAACCAGTTTGACGGTGGATGGACAACAATTAATGATGAACCTTTTGTGGGGCGGGCACTTACCGTACAATATTCTCCAAACCGACCTGAAATAAAAGAACAAATCGAAGCACTTGGAAAAGAAGAAGGTAGAATTGGAGCTTCCAACTCATGGCCAATAGATATGCTTAAGGAGCGTGATGTTTATGTTGCTGATGGTTTTGGAAAAGTAATCAACGGAACTTTGATTGGTGATAATTTAGGGAATTCCATTTACGCAAAATCAAAAACAGGAGTAGTGTTTGATGCAGGTGCCCGCGATTTGGAAGGCCTTTCAAAGATTGAAGGATTTAATGCCTTTACCCGTGGATTTGATCCATCATTTATAATGGAAATGACGGTTACCGGAATTAATGTTCCTATCAGAATTGGAAGAGCAGCAGTTTTACCGGGAGACGTAGTTCTTGCAAAGCGTGAAGGTGTAATTTTTATTCCACCACATTTGGTTCAGAAAGTTGTAATAACAGGCGAATTTATTGGCCTCAGAGATAAGTTTGGTCATCAACGTTTGCGTGAAGGTGTTTATACTCCGGGTCAAATTGACGGGAAATGGAGTGATGAAATCAAAAAAGATTTTTTGGCTTGGCTGGATGAAAATGAAGATAGTCTCCCAATGTCTCGTGAAGAGTTGGATGAGTACATGAAGAACAGAACCTGGTAAAGTTTCAGACAAATATATATCTGTTTATTATGCAAATTAAACCTGTTTTTGCCTTTGTAGCAATCCTGTTTTTTGTGTTTTTAAACTCTTGTCAGACAAAAGATGAAGAGGCAAAAAAACCAAATATTCTTTTTATTCTGGCAGATGATTTTGGCTACCATGATATGAGTGTGACGGGAAGTAAGTTTTACGAAACTCCCAACATAGATAGAATTGCCAATGAAGGAATGATTTTTACCGAAGGATATGCGACATGTCAGGTTTGCAGTCCTTCCAGAGCCAGTATTATGAGTGGTAAATTTCCGGCACGTCATGGCATCACAGACTGGATTGGTGCAAAAACCGGCGAAGAATGGAGCAAACGAGGAAGAGCAACACAATTGCTTCCTCCTGAATATGTTCATGCACTTCCACATGAGTATACAACTTTGCCCGAGGCAATGAAAGAAGCAGGATATCGTACTTTTTTTGCAGGTAAATGGCATATCGGAGGAAAAGGTTCCTGGCCTGAAGATCATGGATTTGATATCAATAAAGGTGGTTGGGATGTTGGTGGTCCTCGCGGAGGTTTTTTTGCTCCCTGGGAAAATCCTAATCTCGAAAGCGGCCCCGATGGCGAAAACCTGTCGATGAGGTTGGCCAGAGAAACTGCAGAGTTTATCAAGGCAAATAAAGACACATTATTTTTCGCCTACCTCTCTTTTTATGCAGTTCACGCACCCATTCAATGTACACAGGAAAAATGGCAAAAATACCGCGATAAAGCCGAAGCTTTGGGAATTGCTGAAAACGGATTTGAGATGGGGCATTTTCTCCCTATCCGTCAGGTACAGGATAACCCGGTTTATGCAGGCCTGGTAGAACAGATGGATGATGCTGTTGGCGAAGTTTTGAATGCTTTGGATGAAATGGGATTGGCAGAGAATACAATTGTGATTTTTACTTCTGATAACGGAGGAGTGGCTGCAGGTGATGCTTTTGCAACATCAAATTTACCTTTGCGTGCAGGAAAAGGATATCAGTTTGAAGGTGGAATAAGAGAACCCTATTTTATTAAAGTGCCGGGATTAGGAAACGGGCTAAAATGTGAAACACCCGTTACAGGAACCGATTTTTATCCAACTTTGCTTGAATTGGCCGGTGCCGGATTAAAACCCGAAGAACACATCGACGGGGTAAGTCTGGTTCCTTTGTTAAAAGGCGAAAACATTGCAGAGCGGCCATTAATCTGGCACTATCCACATTATGGAAATCAGGGTGGAGAACCCTCATCGATTATCCGGTTAGGCGACTGGAAACTGATTCGTTACTATGAAGACGGTAGGGAAGAATTGTATAACCTGAAAACTGATTTGGAAGAAACTACAGATGTGGCAGTTGAAAATCAGGAACTAGTGAAAGACTTAAGTGAAAAACTCACATCCATGCTGGAAAATATGGGAGCCCGGTATCCTACGAAAGATCCTACATGGACAGCTGAACGGGAAAAAGCACACTTACAAAATATTGAAAATAATCTTTGGCTCAGGTTAGAAAAACAAAGATTAAATTATCTTTCACCCGAATTCGATCCCGGTAACAATTGGTGGGGAAGTAAAATAACACAAGACTAACTAGCTAAAATTAGATATGAAAACCAATCTTTTTATTCTTATCGCAGGACTCGTTTTTTTTGCCTCCTGCACCACAAAAAATAAATCTGGAGAAACCAAACAAAAACCAAATATCCTTTTTATTGCTGTCGATGATTTGCGCCCTGAACTTGGAAGTTTTGGTGCAAAACATATTCATTCCCCGTCGATTGATAAACTTGCATCTCAAGGATTAACATTTAACCGGACCTATTGTAATATTCCGGTTTGCGGGGCTTCACGGGCAAGTATTATGTCGGGTGTCCGTCCGGGAGTACATCGTTTTATCGGGTACGATACCTATCAGCAAAAGGATTATCCGGGTGTTCTTTCCTTACCCATGCATTTTAAAAATAACGGTTACACAACTATTTCAAACGGAAAAGTGTATCACCACCGGGCAGATGATAAAGATGCCTGGAGCGAAATCTGGTATCCGAAAGGAAGAAATAAATCGGGTTGGAGAGACTACCAATCGGAAGAAAATATTCAGTTAAGTATGGGATCAAAACGTGGTTTACCATACGAGAATATTGATGTGCATGATACCACTTATTTTGATGGAAGAATTGCAAAAAAGTCCATTGAAGATCTAAAATCTTTAAAGGAAAAAGGGGAGCCATTTTTTCTTGCTGTTGGATTTTTAAAACCACACCTGCCTTTTAACGCGCCGACAAAATACTGGGATTTGTATGATCCCAAAAACATTTCATTACCCGAGAATTATTTACGTCCTGAAAGTACTCCAAAAGAAGCATTCCATAATTCAGGGGAGTTGAGGCATTATGCTACCGTACCTGAAAAAGGTGATGTGACTGAAGAGATGGCAATCAAACTCATTCATGGATACTATGCCTGTGTAAGTTACACCGATGCTCAAATTGGCAAACTTTTAGCTGCACTTGAAGAACTGGATTTAGACGAAAATACGATTGTCATTCTTTGGGGTGATCATGGTTGGAATCTCGGCGACCACAAAATGTGGTGTAAACATTGCAACTTTGAATCTTCGTTGCATGTTCCAATGATTATAAAAGCTCCCGGGAAAAACAAAGGGATACAAACGGATGCCATAACAGAATACGTGGATATTTACCCGAGCCTTTGTGATTTATCCGGAATTCCAGTTCCCGAACATATTGACGGTGAAAGTTTTGTTCCCCTCTTTGAAGCGAAATCTATGAAAAAAGATTATGCAATTTCTAAATATCATGATGGTGTAACATTGATAAAAGGCAATCTTTTTTATACGGAATACATTGATAAAAAAGGCAATCTAAAAGCCCGGATGCTTTTTGATCATTCCACAGATCCTCTGGAATTGGATAATCTTGCAGAAAAACCGGAGTACATGGAAAAGGTTAAAGAATTAAGTGAATTCCTGCGAGCCAACTGGGGTGATGATTTCTTTTTTAACCGGAAAACCGAATCCTGATAAACGGACCAAACAAATACGGTATTCAGCTTATGAGAAGCAAAGTTTATTCCATTTCAATATTGCTATTCCTTTTAGGATGTAATCCTTCCAAAACAGCACAAAACAAAACAAAACCCAATGTACTATTTATCGCCATCGACGACTTAAATGACTGGTTGGGCTGTATGAATGGCCACCCCAATGCCATTACTCCAAATATTGATAAACTGGCAAAAGAAGGAATACTTTTTACCAATGCACATTGCCAGGCTCCATTGTGTGGGCCATCGCGTGCCTCCTTAATGACAGGTTTACGACCTTCAACAACGGGAATTTACGGAATGATTCATGATGAAAAAATTCGGGATGACAATGAAGCAACAAAAGACATCATTTACCTGCCCGAATATTTTAGAAATCATGGATACCACACCATGGGAATTGGAAAATTGTTTCATACTCATGCTCCAGAAGGAGTATTCAACGAATCCGGAGGACGGTATCCGGGTTTTGGTCCACTCCCTGAAAAAAGATTTGTTTGGGATGGTTACGGAACTTCAGATCGGGAAAAATATGGACGAACAAGCACGGACTGGGGAGCTTTTCCGGAAGCTGATTCTCTGATGCCCGATCATCATTCTGCAGATTGGGCGATAGAAAGAATTAACCGTGAATATGATAAACCATTTTTTCTTGGTGTTGGTTTTTTGCGTCCTCATGTACCACTTTATGTACCGCAAAAATGGTTCGATTTGTACCCCCTGGAAAACCTTGCAATGACGCCATACAAAGCTGATGATTTAGATGATGTTCCACCTGTTGCTCATTTAATAAACGACCTGCCAATGATGCCAACTACCGATTGGGCCATAGAATCAGGAAACTGGGCAAAAATAATTCAGGCCTATCTGGCTTGTGTAAGTTTTGTCGATTATGAAGTCGGTCGTGTACTTGATGCAATTAAAAATAGCAAATATGCAGATAATACAGTAATTGTTTTATGGTCAGACCATGGTTATCGTTTGGGAGAAAAGGGAACTTTTGCCAAGCATGCTTTGTGGGAAGAAGCAACAAATGCCCCACTTTTATTTACCGCACCCGGATTACCAAAAGGAAAAGTGATTGATTCTCCTGCAGAAATGTTATCGGTTTATCCAACCTTGCTGGAACTTTGCAATCTGCCAAAATATGAAAGAAATGAAGGTGAAAGTCTGGTTTCCTTAATGTTGGGGAAAGATGAATCTGAGAATGTTGCGATTACCACTTTCGGCATGAATAACCATGGGATCAGAACTTTGAAATACCGGTATATTCAATATGAAGACGGTGGCGAAGAACTATACGATCATGCTGTGGATCCCAATGAATGGGAGAATATTGCAAAAGATTTAAATTATGTCGAAATAAAAAAGGAAATGAAAAACCTTTTACCAATAAATAATGCAAAGTGGAATATCCATTCCAATTATAATTTTCAGCCCTATTTTGTTGAGCAAAAGGAAAGAACATCTAATGTAACTTCAAAGTAAAAAATCTGCTCAAAGAACAGGTTTACTTTGATTAAAACTTCAGGATTAATATCTTGCAGATATTGTAATCTTTTTAAACCATAAATGGAATTATTACCTGTTGATCGCCGAACCGGTTTGGGTCGGGAAGAATTTTATAATGAATATTTAAAACCTGGGAAACCGGTTGTTTTTACTGATTTAGTTAAAGACTGGCCTGCAACTAAAAAGTGGAGTTTTGAATGGCTACGTGAAAAACATGGAGAATTGGAAGTTCCTCTTTTTGACAATAACGTTCATAAAACTGATTCATATTTTAAAGCCGCAAGAAAAATGGCTTTGGCTGATTATCTTACTTTAATTGAAAATGGCCCAACGGATTTACGCATTTTCCTTTTTGATATTTTCAAAAAAGTTCCATCATTGGTAAACGATATCCGGTTTCCTACCATTATGGATGGATTTGTAAAATCTTACAAGTTTATGTTTTTTGGAGGTGAAGGTGCTGAGGTGAATTTACATTACGATATGGATTGCTCCCATGTTTTTCTAACCCAATTTCAAACAAGAAAAAAAATTGTTCTTTTTTCACCCGATGAAAGTGTACATCTTTATCAGCATCCTTTCACGGTTATGAGTCATGTTCATCCCTTAAAACCCGATTTCGAAAAATACCCTGCAGCCCGAAAGGCAAAAGGATTTGAAACCATAATAAATCACGGTGAAACGCTTTTTATTCCTCAGCTGTGGTGGCATTATATCAATTATGTGGATGGGGGATTTAGTCTGGCACTTCGGGCAAATAATTCAATTTTAACCTCGTTGCGGGGAGCTTATAATTTAGCACGGCATACAATTATTGACAAGGGGATGACTTCGATTTTAGGAGAAACCTGGAAAGAGTATAAAGAGAGAAAAGCTTACGAAACGGCTCAAAAAGTTTTATAAATTTGCGCGTTGTGCATAAAATTGAAATTAAAGGCTAAAGCCCTGAAAAATAACGATTTTATTGCCACCGGCTTAAGCCGGGGGTAAAATAGGAAAAAAGAAAATGGGCTTTAGCCATTAATTCTTTTTTTGAAAAGAACATTACTTCAACAAAATCAATAATTTAAAAATAACTACTATCGAAAAATGAAACCTAAACTAATTTTACTAAGCATTATTTGTTTTCTCTTTTCTAACACATTTGCCCAACAAACCGAAATCAAATTTTTATCAGGAACCGACGCTGCAAATACAGTGGAATGGGATTTTTTCTGTACCGATGGAATGAATAGCGGAGAATGGTCAAAAATTGCTGTTCCTTCAAACTGGGAATTACAGGGATTTGGAAATTATAATTATGGTCACGACTGGAATAATACAAACAGGGTAGTAGGCAAAGAACACGGGCTTTACAAATACAATTTCGAAGTTCCATCTTCATGGAAAGGAAAAACGGTGAATATCGTTTTTGATGGCTCTATGACCGATACCGAAGTAAAAATCAATGGCAAATCAGCCGGTGAAATCCATCAGGGAGCATTTTACCGTTTTAAATACGATATTTCAAAACTGTTAAAATATGGTAAAAGCAATTTGCTTGAAGTAGATGTTGCCAAGCACTCTGCCAACGAGTCGGTAAACAGAGCTGAGCGACAGGCTGACTTCTGGATTTTTGGTGGAATTTTTCGGCCTGTTTTTCTGGAAGTTTTGCCCGAAACTCATTTTACAAGAACAGCAATCGATGCAAAAGCTGATGGGTCATTCAATTCATTGTTGGTGATCAATCAGTCGAAAAAGGATTATACTGTTTTAGTTGAATTGTTTGATTTGGAGGGAAATAAGATTGAAAGTTCCATTCAGTCTTCAATAGAAAAAGGAACAACAGAAAAGTTTGTATCCGGAAATTTTGAGGGAATTAAATCCTGGAATCCCGAATGGCCAACTTTATACGACATGAAAATCATCTTAAAAGATGGCGATGATATTTTACATGAAGTTACCGAAAGAATTGGTTTCAGAACAGTTGAACTAAGAAAACACGATGGTTTTTATATCAACGATAAAAAAGTGGTTTTTAAAGGAGTTAACCGCCACTCTTTCTGGCCCGAAACCGGTCGTGCCTTAAGTGAAGAAATTATTCGTGAGGATATTCGGTTGATAAAGGAAATGAACATGAATGCAGTTCGTTGTTCACATTATGTTCCCGACAAACGATTTCTGGAATTATGTGACTCGATTGGCCTTTTTGTTTTGAATGAAGTTACCGGCTGGCAGGATGGTTATGATACCATCGTTGGACCAAAAGTAATTAAGGAGACAGTTTTAAAGGATGAAAATCACCCATCAGTAGTTATTTGGGATCATGGCAATGAAGGTGGCTGGTTATTTGAAAATGAAAAATGGTTGCATCACTGGGACATTCAAAAACGCCCGGTTATTTGCCCCTGGTTATTTCATAATGGTGTGGATACTTATCATTATCCTTTTTATAATTTTGCCATTTCAAGGTACACAAGAGGTAACGACCCTTTTATGCCTACGGAATTTCTGCATGGATTATACGATGGCGGACATGGTGCCGGGCTTGAAGATTTTTGGAGACACTATGAAACTTCACCCTTACTCGCCGGAGGTTTTCTTTGGGTTCTAACTGATGAAGCTGTTTTACGAACCGACAAAGATGGTACAGTTTACGATGCCGATGCAAATCATGCTCCCGATGGTATTTTAGGGCCTCACCGCGAAAAGGAAGGAAGCTTTTTTACCATCAAAGAAATATGGTCACCGGTACAGGTTAAATCTGTTACTATTAACAAACAGTGGAACGGTAATCTGTTTGTTGAAAACAAATTTATTTACACCAATTTAAAAGATTGCGGTTTTAGCTGGAAAGCTGTAAAAACTGAAATAGGAAGTACAAAAGAAAAAGTAGTTGGCAGCGGTATGATTGAAAGCCCGGATGCACTTCCGGGAGAAACTTCTCTGCTGAAAGTTAATATTGGAGAAGCATTGCAGGATGCCGATATTTTTAAGTTTAAGGCCATCGATCAAAATGGTCATGAACTTTATACCTGGAGTTGGCCTGTAATTCAATCTGTTGAAAAAGCTTCTGAGTTGTATGCTGATAAAAAAGGCGAAATTACTGTTTCTGAAAATGAAAGTGTGCTAACGGCTTCAGTTAATAATATGCAGTTTTCTTTCAGCAAAAACAACGGCACAATAACAGAAGTAAAAAATGGGGATGGATTAGTTTCATTTTCAGGAGGGCCGGTTGCTGCCGGTATTGATTCTAAAGTAACTGATATAAAATGGAACAGAACTGAGGATGGAAACTTTGAAATCAGAATAAAATATGACGCCTATCCCCGTCAGTCCAAATGGGTTTTACACACCAATGGATTACTTTATTTTGAAGCAGAAAAATTAAATGATGTATTTAGCAATATCGATTATCTGGGCATTTCTTTTAATTATCCCGAAGAAAAAGTGAAAGGTGTAAAATGGATGGGACAGGGACCATACCGCGTATGGAAAAACAGGTTAAAAGGAAGCAATTTTGGTGTGTGGGAAAAAGAGTATAACAATACCATTACCGGGGAGAGTTTTAACAATTTGATTTATCCGGAATTTAAGGGGTATCATGGAAAAATGTACTGGGCAACAATCGAAACTTCTGAATCTGATTTTACCATTGTTACAGAAACACCAAATATATTCTTCCAATTGTATAAGCCCGAAAAACCGCGTGATGTAAAAGGTGGAACTCACCCTCCATTCCCCGAAGGTGATTTGTCGTTTTTATACGAAATTCCGGCTATCGGAACAAAATTCAAAGAGGTTGAATCACTCGGACCAAACAGTGAAAGAGGAGTTTTTTATACCCATAAAAACGGAAGTGAATATCCACTTAAATTATGGTTCGATTTTAGGAAATAGGTTAACTTGTTAAACCAATATTATGAAATTTAAAATATTTATTTCGCCAGCATTTGTAGTTATAATCATGTTTTCATTTTTTTCCTGCAAACAAGTTCCGGAGCAAAAACCCAACATAGTCTGGATAATGATGGAGGATTGGGGATATCAGCTTTCGTGTTACGGAGAACCGGGAATTCATACTCCGAATATTGATAAGTTTGCTTCAGAAGGAATTCGTTATACCAATTCGTTTTGTACGGCACCGGTTTGTTCGCCGTCACGCTCGGCAATGATAACAGGCTTTCATCAAAATTATATCGGGGCCAATCAGCACCGTACCCAACCGCCTGGATTTAAAAAAAAGCCACTGCCTTACGGAATTAAACCGATTACCCATTTGCTCGAGGAGGCAGGTTATTTTACCTGTTTTATGGAAACCCGAAAAACCGACTTAAACTTCACTTTAGATAGAGATTTGTATCAGGGAAAAGACTGGAGCGAAAGAGCCGAAGGACAACCATTTTTTGCCCAGCTTACTTTCCCAAAAACACACCGAAAATGGTATCGCGATCCGGAAAATCCAATTGATATTTCGGAAGTAAAACTGCCACCTTATTATCCGCAGTCCGATTTGGCAAAACGTGACTGGGCAAACGGTTTGGAGAGTGCGCAGGTGGTTGATAAGCAAATTGGCAAAGTTTTACAAAGATTGGAAGATGAGGGTTTGGCAGAAAATACACTTGTTTTTATTATTGGTGATAATGGACGTTGCATGCCTCGAGGAAAACAGTTTTTATACGATGGTGGTATTCAGGTGCCGATTGTTGTTCGCTGGCCTGCAAAAATTAGACCTGCGCAGGTAATCGATAATATGGTTTCAACCATCGATATTTCAAAAACTATTTTGGATGTTGCAGGGGTAAAACCAGAATACGAATTACATGGCGAAAATTTGTTGGACGGCAGTACAAAAGACCGAAAATACATTTTTGCTGCACGCGATAAAATGGACGAAACCCACGATGCGATGCGGGCCATCCGTTCAAAAGAATATAAGCTGATACATAATTTAATGCCCGAAAGAGCCTATTGTCAGTTTAACCGTTACAAAGAAGTAAGCTACCCGGTTTTGGCCGAATTAAATGTGCTGAATTTAAAAGGAGAATTGCCACCGGAACAAGCAGCTTTTATGGCACCTTCAAAAGCCGAATTTGAGTTATTTGATATTGAAAATGATCCACACGAAATCAATAACCTGGCAGATGATCCAAATTATGCTGATGTTAAAGCTGAACTTTTAAAAGAGCTGAATAACTGGCGTGAAAATGTGATTAAAGACAAAGGGGTAACTGAAGAATTTCGCGCAGGAGGCTGGCCCTCAACCTACCCAACCCGCTCTCTGGAAGAGTGGGAAGAGGTATTGGAGCTTTGGCAACCCTGGGTTTTCCGCGCTGTGGATAGCGATGTTGAACGCCCTGATAAAGAAATTGGAGAGGGTAGTATTGCGGATTATACAAAAGAGTAGCAAAGAATTATTCCGCAAAAAAAAGAATTCTACTAACTTCAGTCTTACTGTCACTCAGAGCGGAGTCGAAGAGTGTTGAATTAATGAGAATTTATTTATTGAGCTTATTCATCCGATGACTATTTAAAATAGAAGATAGTCATCGAATGAATTGATGAGGAGTGTTTTGCTGATAATCGCAGATTATAATCCGAGTAATCAGTCCAATCAGCGTCATCAGCGTTCCATCTTTTTAAAACTCCAGTATTATACCAATCGTAGGCAAAACAGTTCCGGTAGTACTTTTAATGCTTTCCAGAACATATTTTGTTCCGTTTTCGATGGTAATATAATTTCCGTTTTCATCTTGCTGGCGAACCACAATA
The DNA here is from genome assembly GCA_913063265.1 of uncultured Prolixibacteraceae bacterium. Classification (GTDB taxonomy): domain Bacteria; phylum Bacteroidota; class Bacteroidia; order Bacteroidales; family Prolixibacteraceae; genus Draconibacterium. Next base: position 21,457 of record CAJXZG010000008.1, read on the forward strand.
TCGCGTTCTTCAGCCTGAAAATTATACAGGTTTTGAATATCGAGATAAAATTTTGCAGTAAGTTTATTTAAGTAGAATGCTTTATCTACCCGAACATCCAATTGGTGAAATGGTGAAAATCGTTGGGCATTTAACTGTGTAAAATCGAGGTAAGGTCCACCTTGTGCATCCCAGGCTTCAACAAGCGCACTCTTTTCCAAATCCCAGGGTGTGTATGGAAGTGCTCCAACAAAACGCCAGCGTGCACCTACTCTCCAGCCTTTCTTTAAATCTTTTGTTCCGGTAAAAGTTAACAAATGGCGTGAGTCCCAACTTGATGGAATAAAATTGCCGTTTACATCTTCAAACTCACTTCTTACCCAGGTGTACGAAAGATTTAAATTGGTTCCTTTGGTATCATTTACCCTTGCCTGAAATTCAGCACCATAAGCACGGCCTTCGGAAGTGGAGATAACTTCTTCGTCGCCAACCACGCCAAAATCGGCTCCTTTGTTGGCCAGACTAATCTGATCTTTTACAGAAAAAGGATAGTTCCCGTAATCTTTGTAAAATCCTTCAGCAGTAAACTGAATTGCCGTTACGGGACGGAATTCCAAACCACCAATGATATGATCTACAGAAATGTATTTAAGATTGTTTTCCTTATTTACCAAAACATCATTCTCCTTAAAACCTAAAGTGGTATATGCCGGCAATTGGTAATATCGCCCGGTATTAAAATTCAGGTTCCATTTGGGTGTTAAACTGTACGATGCCGAAAACCGGGGCGAAAACTGTTCAAAAGGATTATTCATGCTGCTTGAATAATTATTGGCATCCAACCTGATACCCAATGACAGAGAAAGTCTTTCCTGAAAAATGTTCTTACTCACCTGCCCAAAAAATCCGTATTTAATCAAATTCAGGTCAGTGGAATAATTCACCACTTCAGGGCCGGTATCATAAAATCTGCGTTGCAGGGTTCTGTTGGTGTAATTTACAAAATCGGTGTTTACCCCAAAATTAATTTTGTATTCGTTTACCCTGGTGGTATTTTCAAAACGCAATTTGTTTTCAATTTCTTCCGAATTATAATCAAGAATAAGGTTTTCGGGCGAACTTTCGTCATTTTCAAGATATTTATACGAGCCGTTATTTAAATGACTTCTGCTCGCCACTATAGTTTGAAAACTGTTATCCCGGAAATGTTTATAAACCGCACCCAGCGTATAACTCCACTGTTCGTTTACCGGAATCTGACTTAAAATATATTCCTGGTCGGGCGTCGGATCTTCAATGTCTTCGTTAAGACTAAAAATATCGTTAGCACCCAAGCCGATAAATGTGATTTCGTTTTTTGGATTAATTCGGGTACGAAGTTTAAACTGGGCATCGGTATAGTTGGGTAAAAAAGGTAATTCCAGCAATCCGAATAAAAACTGCAAATACGAACGGCGTATGGAAAATACAAAGGTAGTTTTGTCACCTATCGGACCTTCCACAGTGCCTGCAATTTCTGAAGCACCCAACGTTCCCTGGAATTTCAGTTTTTCACTGTTGCCATCAATCTGGTTAAATTCCAAAACTCCACTTAAAGCATTACCACGATTGGCCGGGAATGCTCCGGCGTAATAATTTACCTCGCGGATAAAATCGGCATTGAGAATTCCCACCGGGCCACCTGATGCACCTTGTGTGGCAAAATGATTGATAAAAGGCACCTCTACACCATCGAGATAAAAACGACTTTCTGAAGGACCTCCGCCCCGAATGATTACGTCGTTACGAAATGCCGGTGTGGATTGAACTCCGGGAAATGATTGAATAACTCTTGAAACATCCCGATTGGCACCCGGGGCTTTTTCAATCTCGCCAATTCCAATACTTCGCAACGAAACCGGACTTTCCACTGTGCGCCGGAACGGGGAAGCTTTTACCACTACTTCTTCCAGTTGCTCTTTTTGTTTTTCCATCTGGATTTCAATAAAATTGGTGTTGGCAACACTCACTTCGATTTCTGAAGAAAGGGTTTGCTGATAACCAATAAAGGAAGCTTCAAGCCTGATAAAACCGGGTTCCAGACCTGTAATTCTAAAGTTACCATCCAAATCTGTTGCTGTTCCCAATACGGTTCCGGCAACTACGATATTTACAAAAGGAAGTGGCTCATTGCTCACTGCATCAACAACCCGTCCCTGAACGGATGCCCTTTGAGCAAACAATGCTGCCGGTAAAAATATAATGATGAATAATATTTTAATCGTTTTCATGAATTTTGATTTTTCAGTTTATTTAAGGGTAACTTTAATTTTGCTAAAAATGTCCTTTGCTGTGGTCAGCGTGGTTAAATCGGTATAAAGTTTTCCGTTTTCTCCCGAATAATGTCCGTGGCCAATGGAATTTAAAAAATACTCCCTGTTTTCCGAATCAGGAAAGATTGTAACCGCATAAATTAATGCCGGCTGCAATGAGGATTTATAATTGTTATCATCAGGAAACTTGTTGTTGGTCCAAAAATCGTTGGAATCCCAGGGTTGATTTACCTCAAACAAAACCCGGTATTTTTTTTCACTTAATTTAGTTCCGGTTTCCAAAACAAAGTTCGCTTTTGGAGTTGCACTTGTCAGGGCATCAGGAACCTCAGTTTCAGGACTTGGGGCATATAATCCGTCTTCGGCTTTGATGTTTCTTTTAAACGACCAGTACGGCAAAGCAGCGGGCCTGCGAACTTCACCGGCTTCGTTTTTCCATTTGCCTGGCTCACTTTCTCCATGCCCAAAAACTCCCTTGGCAAAATATTGGCTTACATAAAGTGTTTCAATAAAATTTCCTTCCAAATCTTCAATCCATATTGCAAATGAAGGAAAGTTATGTGATTTACCGGCTGTAACTTCAAATTCAAGATATGTATTAATCGTTTCCGGTTTTGTGATAATCGTTTCCCAACTGTCGCTTATGTTTTTTTGACTTGCACAAGCTGCAAAAAAAATTACGATAAAAATTAAAGCCTTTGTTTTCATTTTTGATTTTGTTTAAAAAAAGTGTTACAAAAATAAACAAAACAATTGAGGTATTGTTGAAGGATCCAATCATTTTTATAAATTAGCCATTGAAAAAATTGATTTTATGCGTGTTGTTATACAGAGAGTTTCAGGGGCTTCGGTTAGTGTTAAAAATGAAATAGTTTCTGAAACTGGCAAAGGAATGTTGGTATTGGTTGGTATTGAGGATTCTGACACAAATGAAGACATTAACTGGCTGGTAAAAAAGATTCTTCAACTTAGAATTTTTGATGATGAAAACGGGGTTATGAATCTGTCTGTTAAAGATATTGACGGTGAGTTGCTGGTGGTCAGCCAGTTTACTTTACATGCCAGTACAAAAAAGGGAAATCGTCCTTCATATATCCGAGCATCGAAACCTGAAATTGCTATTCCTATGTACGAAAAGTTTGTAAAAGCTGTTGAAAGCTTTTTAGGTAAAAAAGTGGGTACAGGAAAGTTTGGCGCCATGATGGATGTTTCCTTAGTGAATGATGGACCGGTAACAATTATTATTGATTCTAAACTGAAGGACTTTTAGGATGTTGTTTGAACTTTATCAACTTTCTGTTCAAATCTAGATGTGATAATGAAAGTTACTTTGAAAATCAATTTGCCAAGGAAAACCAGGAAATTTCTAATCCGGTAATTTCTTCATTTTTTATTTACAACTTTCCAGTAATAGCCTTTTTGCATTGGAACAGTAAAAGTAATATAGGACCTTCCTTTAATTGTTACTAATGAACACCCCTCTATAGAAGTTAAAATCAGATTTGTTTTCCACATGTAATTATGGAACAAATGCCACAAAAACTCAAAAACACAAAATTTTACGAAACAATCAAATTATAAGATTTAGTGAGATTTTAGTGATTTTGTGCTTTGGTGGCGATTAACTACTTTTCGGCAAAAGGTCTTATAATTATTATAAAATACTACTGCATAATTTTGGATCTTAGAAATTACAATCATTTTTAAAGTATGGAAAAACAACATATAACAATCGAAGAAGCACAAAAGCAAGTAGATAACTGGATAAAAACAATTGGAGTCAGATATTTCAGCGAGTTAACCAATATGGCTATTTTAACTGAAGAAGTAGGTGAACTGGCCAGAATTATAGCACGAAAATACGGGGATCAGTCATTCAAAAAATCAGACGAAAAATATGATTTGGGAGACGAAATGGCTGATGTTTTATGGGTATTAATTTGTCTGGCTAACCAAACCGGAGTAGATCTTACAAAAGCTTTCCGGAAAAACATGGAAAAGAAAACCACACGTGATAAAGATCGACATTCGAATAACACCAAATTATACTGATTATTGAATTCTTCTTCTTGGTTAGAAAAAGGGGGCTTTACTTTTTCCGGGTAGAGATATACTCCATTAAATCAATGAGTGATTGACGGGCTTCACAATCTTTAAATTCCATGATGCCGGCAATAGCTTTATCTTTAAATTCATTCATTTTTTGCTCGGCATATTCAAGACCGCCCGTTTCTTTTACCAGGTGAATTAATTCATTAACGACCGCTACATTTTTGTTTTTTCGTTTTATCAGACCAAGAATTCTTTTTCTTTCCGAGGAGTTTGAATTGTTTAAAACATACAAAAGCGGGAGCGTAATCTTTTTCTCTTTGATATCGTTGCCTGTAGGTTTCCCGATTAAACCTTTGGCCTGGTAATCAAAAATGTCGTCTTTTATCTGAAATGCAATTCCTGCATCTTGTCCAATCGAGTACATTTTTTCAATAACATCCTGATTATTGCTTGCAGAGGCAGCTCCAATGGCCATGCTTGTAGCAATCAGGGATGCTGTTTTTTTGCGAATAATTTCAAAATAAGTTTCATCATTAATATCAAGTTTCCGGCTTTTTTTAATTTGCAGAATTTCACCTTCGCTCATGTCTTTTACTGCCCTCGATATTAAATGCAGAAATTCATATTTTTTGTTGTCGAGTTGCAACATTAAACCCTTTGCCAGAATATAATCACCCACCAAAACTGCAAGTTTGTTTTTCCAAAGTGCTTTCACAGAAAAAGTGCCCCGACGTTCATACGATTCGTCGACCACATCATCGTGAACAAGGGTTGCGGTATGAAGAAGTTCTACAGAGCATGCTGCCAGGTGCGAAGATTCATTGGTTTCACCATGTAATTTCGCTGAAAGAAATACAAAAATGGGCCGAAGTTGTTTTCCCTTAGTACGATAAAGAAAATTTAAGATTGTTGAAAGAAGAGGGACATCGCTTTGAAGTGACTTTTTAAAATAAGGTTCAAATTCCTTTAGCTCCTTTTCTATTGGTGATTTAATCTTTTTAATCGTTGTCATTGAATAGTACTATCCTCCTTTTGAATTCATTGAACGAACATAAAATAATTTTTGCTGAAAAATAGCAAAATGAGTATAAAAATTAAGAGAAAATCAATTTATTCGCAAAGTTGAATATGATAATAGTTTTATCTTTAAATATTTATATATTTGCATTTTTAAAATTGATAAATCATGTTACAAGTCAAGGAGTTGGATGTTGATAAACTTGAAATTGCCGCAAGTATGCTGAGAGCAATGGCTCATCCAATGCGTATTGCCATACTTAAACATCTTGAAGGGGCCAAACGACTGACAGTTACCGAAATTCATGAATTGTTGGGAATCGAACAATCAACAACATCGCATCATCTTGGAATTTTAAAAGATAAAGGTGTACTTTGCTCCAAGCGCGTCGGGAAAAATACTTTCTATTTTCTAAAATATGAAGTGTTAAGCCAGATCATCGATAGTCTTCATGACTGCACATGTGAAGACTAATTTATAGTTGGTCAAACATTCGGAGATTTTACTCTAACATCAAATTATAATGCATCGAGCTTTAATTCTTGTCGTTTTATTGACAAATTATGTTTTGCTTGTCTCTTCACAAACAATTGGTCCGCAAAATGGAAAACTAATGATAGTTGGTGGTGGCCCTGCAAATCCTTTAGTCGAAAAGTTTGTTGATCTTGCAGGAGGAAAAGATGCCAAAATAGTTGTCATTCCTACAGCAGATGAAAAGGATGATTATTCTGAAGATTGGTATTTTACAAATACTATTAAAGAAGCAGGAGCTTCAGAAGTGGTTGTTCTACATACCCGCGATCCAAAAGTAGCCAATAAGGAAGATTTTATTGCACCCCTTAAGGAAGCCAGTGGAATTTGGTTTACCGGAGGAAGACAGTGGCGATTGGTAGATGCTTACATGGATACGAAAGTTGTTGAGGAATGCCGGAATGTGTTGGCACGGGGAGGAATAATAGGAGGATCCTCAGCGGGTGCAACTATTCAGGGATCTTACCTGGCAAGGGGCGATACAAAAAGTAATACCATTATGATGGGCGATCATGAACAAGGTTTTGCATTTTTAAAAAATGTAGCCATAGACCAACATCTGTTGGCACGCAATCGTCAGTTTGATATGTTCGAAATTTTAAAACAGAAACCTGAATTATTGGGAATCGGACTGGATGAAAGTACAGGGATTTTGGTTGAAAAAGACACTTTTGAAGTAATTGGAAAATCGTATGTAGCCATTTATGATGGAAAGTTTTGGCGGAGAGACGGAAATCCGGTAGTTCCCAAAATGCAGTCGTTTTATCTTTTAAAGGAAGGTGATAAATATGATATGGGGAAACGGGAAATCATAAAATAACTTTGATTATCGTTTGTAGAAATTATTCTTTCTGTATTGTTTTTTCATGTCCTTAATAATTTTCCCCAAATCCTTATCCCTTTTTTTTCTTTCATGCATATCTGATTCAAAAAAGTTTTTCTCTTTTTCCATTTTCAGATAATTGGCATAAGCATTTTCGTTAATTTCAGCATTTTGAACTGCTTTGATTACAGCACATCCGGCTTCGTGAATGTGGGTACAATCTTTATATTGACAATTGTCTGCATATTCAACAATTAAGTCAAAAGTAGTTTTAAGTCCTTCGTCTGAACTGGTGATGCCAACCTCTCGCATTCCGGGATTATCGATTATAATACCTCCGTTTTTCAGCACTATTAACTCGCGATGACTGGTAATATGTTTGCCTTTGTTAACACTTGAGCTGATTTCTCCTGTTTTCATCAATTCTGTTTGTGTAAGTCCGTTTACAATGGTAGATTTTCCAACACCTGAAGAACCCAGCAGACAGTAGGTTTTTCCTTTTTCAATAATATTGTTCAGTTCGTCAAATCTTCCGGAAATCATGCTGATTGAAATAATCTTAACATTGTTTACTCTGTTTTTGATTTGAGAATTAATTGTTTCCAATTCCGTTGCAGTGATCAGATCAATTTTGTTCAAAACAATAATCGGTTGAATTTTAGATGCATAACAAATGGTTAAATACCTTTCCAGTCGGTTAATATTAAAATCGCGGTTAACTGACTGAACAATTAAACCAAAATCAACATTTGTTGCAATAATCTGTATCTGTCCGGTTTTGCCAACTGCCTGTCTTTCAATAATCGATTTTCTTGGGTAAATGGCATGGATGATGGCTTTGCCTTTGTCAAATTCGCTAAAAGCCACCCAATCGCCTACTGCAGGAAAATCTTCTCTCGAAACCGCAGAGAATCTTAAATTCCCAAGCAACTCTCCCTCAAATTCACCCGTATCAGTTTTAATAATGTACCTTTCTTTATGCTCAAGAATTATTCTTCCTGATTGAAATGAATTTAAATTCTGTTCAGTTTTATAAGCATCCAAGTCCTTAAAATATCCTAAATCTTCCAGTGTCATTGTTATCCGTTTTTTCTTCCGGTTTTTAGTTTTGTATAAACTTCTCTTTTTACTTTGTTTGCCAGTTGGCTGTCGTATTTTTTCATAAATGCTTTAACCGCAGGTTTATCACTTTTTGATAATTCTCTCAGTGCCCATGATAGTGCTTTTACAATCATGTCGTCACGGTCGGCAACTACTTTTTCACAAATTAACAAGGTACGTTTGGCATCGCCTGTTCCGCCACGGGAGCGTAAATTCAATGGCACCGTAGAAACAACGGCTGTCCTTCGCCACCATCGGTTTTCTGATTTTAACCAGTTGAGGACATCTTCACTGGTTATTTGGTTTTCACGCCACGCCTGCCCTGAAATCATGATTGACAGCATATCAACCGATACCCAGTTATCTATATTCTGACCCAGATCTTCAATATCTTTTAAACGAATTAAACGGAGTGCATTTTTGTTTTTCCAAAGCAATTCGCAGGCAACCATATTGCATTCTAAAATCCGGGTTTCAACCAGCTCTTTGGAAAACTCTAACAATTTTTCCGGCGACCATTCTTTAATTTCAATCCACCACTTTTTAATCAGCTTTTTCATTTCCGGATTTCTTACTCCCAGGTATTTCATTGAGGTGGGAAACATGGTATTTACCGCTTTCTGCCGAACAGGATCGGCCACTGTTTCCAAATCTGAAATTATCGTTGTTATCATATTTTCTGTTTTACATCTCAAAGTTAATGAACTTTGGTTGTGTAAAATAATCAGGATATGGATGAATTAGAATTCAAGGTAAAATATACGAATTCGAAAATCAACTCTTTTCGTTATTTTTGCCAAAAACAGAGAATATGGAATTGGTATTTGCCACAAACAATAAACATAAGCTGGAAGAGTTACAAGCCATGTTGGGAAAACAAATCAAGCTTTTGAGTTTAAAAGATATTGGATGTAAGGAAGAGATTCCTGAAGAACAAGAAACATTGCAGGGAAATGCCGCACAAAAGGCTTTTTACGTATACAATAAATATGGTTACAATTGTTTTGCAGATGACACAGGACTTGAAATAGAAGCCTTAAACGGTGAACCCGGAGTATATTCGGCACGTTATGCAGGAGAAGAAAAAAGTGCAGAGGCGAATATGCTTAAGGTACTGGAGAAACTTGCTAAAATAAATAACCGTAAAGCACGTTTTAGAACTGTGATATCATTGGTAGTTAATGGCGATGAAAAACAGTTTGAGGGTGCTGTTGAAGGAGAAATTCTGAAAGAGAAAAGAGGCGAAGAAGGTTTTGGTTACGATCCGATTTTTCAACCCACAGGGTATTCTCAAACTTTTGCTGAAATGGATTTGTCCGAAAAAAATAATATCAGCCATCGCGGAAAAGCAGTAGAAAAACTGGTAAATCATTTAAAGAATGTTTAAAAAAAATAAGGCCATTGGTGCGATTAAATACATTGTTATTGTATTCTCCTTTTTTATTTTGAATGAGGTAGTTGCGCAAGGAAAGCAAGGGAGTTGGCGCGATTATTTGTCGTATACTGAAGCAACAAAAATTGCAATATCTCCACAAAAAGTTTATTGTGCTTCTACCGGGGGATTATTCTATTACGACTTACAGGACAATAGTGTCAATAAAGTTTCGGATTTTATGAAACTTTCTGATTTTGGCATTAAAACCATTGCGTATGATGAGCCAAACGATGTATTGGTCGTAGCCTATAATAATAGTAATATAGACTTGATTTACAGTGATAGAATTGTCAATCTTTCCGACATCAAAAGAAAACAAATCACAGCTGATAAAACAATTTATAATATTACCTTTTTAGAGAATGAAGCCTGGTTGTCATGTGGTTTTGGAATTGTAATTATCAACTTACAAAAGCAGGAAATCAAGGATACTTATCTTTTGGGTGAGGGAGGAACAACATTGGGAATTAATGATATTGAAACCGATGGCCCTTTTGTTTATGCTGCTTCAAACGAAGGAATTAGAAAAGCGCCATTGGATGGCACTGATTTGGCAGATTACAGAAATTGGGAAACAATTACGAACATACCTTTCTCAACTGAAAAATTTAGTTTTTTATCTTTTTTTGGGGGAAGTTTAATTGCCAATTACACACCCGATCAATACGATCAGGATCAGATGTTTCGCCAGGTTGGAGAAGAATGGGAGGCCTATTTTCCGGGGATCAGATATGTTCACGATATGCAAAAAGGCGGGAATTTCCTTGTTATTACAAGCAGAGAGGCAGTTTACGCAATTGACAATAGCCACGCATTACTTGGAACGCTGAATTATTATCAGCTGGGAGATATAAATGTTTCTCCTATCAATCCCTTAAGTGCTTCATTATCCGGAGATGGGAGTATTTATATTGCCGATTTTAAAAATGCGATGATAAAAACCTCGGGTGAAAATTTTGAATCCATTTTCCCTGTTGGGCCAATTGACAATCAGATATTTTCAATGGTTTCAGACAACGGTATTTTGTGGATTTCAGCAGGAGGTCATGGCGGCTCGTGGAACAACTCATTTTTAAAACCAAGTTTTCAACGTTTTGGAAATGGCGAATGGAGATATTATAACGAAACCAATTATCCTGAAATGACCGGTTTTTTTGATATCATCAATATCACTGTCAATCCAAAAAATCCAAATCATATTTTTGCTTCCAGCTGGGGAGGTGGTCTGCTTGAATTTAATAACGATGTTTTGGTAAACCGTTTTACAAATAAAAACAGTCCATTACAAACTGCATTGCCCACTCAGCCCGACGAACCTTATGTCAGAATTGGAGGATCTGATTTTGATTCACAGGGAAATTTGTGGATTACCAATTCGGAAGTGGCACAAAACCTACACCGTTTATCACCGGACGGAGAATGGTCTTCTTTTTCCTTGCCCCAGGTTGCCAATCGATATAATATTGGCCAGGTTATTGTAAATCGTTACAACGATAAATGGATTGTGGTTCCCAGGGGTCACGATATGTATGTTGTGAATAACGATGGTACACAAAAAAAGAGATTACTTGTTAAATCCTACTTTAACAACGGGCAAAATGAGATTATAAATCCCATGAATGATATTTATTCAATTGCAGAAGATATTGATGGAGTAATATGGATTGGCACCTCAAAGGGAGTTGCAGTTTATACCAATCCTGCCAGAGTTTGGGACAGTAATCCGTTTTATGCCACGCAACCAAGTTTGGATTTAGGCGATGGTTTATATCACCCATTGCTTGAAAATGAAACGGTAACTGCCATTGCAATTGATGGAGCCAACCGAAAATGGCTGGGAACAAAAAATTCGGGTGTTTACCTGGTTTCAGAATCAGGGACAGAAGAAATATTACATTTTACAACCAACGATAGTCCTTTGTTTTCAGATAACATTACTTCCATAGAAATTAACCAAAAAAGCGGTGAGGTTTTTATCGGTACTGACATGGGTTTGATATCGTACATGGGAGAGGCAACCGAAGGAAAAGCAACTTACGACAGCGTATATGTTTACCCAAATCCGGTACGTGAAACTTACGACGGGCCTGTTACCATAACCAACCTGATTCAAAACTCTGAAGTTAAAATTACCGATATTGCGGGTAATCTTGTATTCAGAACTACATCAATGGGAGGACAGGCTGTTTGGGATGGGAAAAACCTTAACGGACGAAGAGTAAAAACAGGGGTTTACCTGGTGTTTTGTAACGATGAAAACGGAGAAGAAACACATATCACAAAGTTGTTGTTTATTCATTAGGTTTAAAAATTGAAAGTCTCAAATTCCAAAGAACAAATAAATCTCAAAACTCAAAATCCAAATCTCAAACGTGTAAGACCTGAAAGTTTTAATTTTACTTTTGAGTTTTGAATACCATTTGTGATTTGTATTTTAGAATTTGTGTTTTTGTTTAAGTTCCTTTAAACATTAAACCAGTAACTTTAAACTGACAGATGCTTGTTACTACTGAAGGAATAGTATTGCATTTTATAAAATACGGCGAAAGCAGTGTTATCGCTACCATTTACACCCGTGATTTTGGCAGGCAAAGCTACATGATAAATGCTGCCCGTAGCAAAAAATCAAAAAATAAATCGAGCCTGTTGCAACCCTTGTTTCCGGTTGATTTGGTTGCTTATCAAAAATCAGGACGTGACTTACAAAGGCTAAAAGAACTAAAAAGTAATCAGGTTTATCAAAACATTCCTTTCGAAATAGCAAAATCTTCTATTGCCATTTTTATAGCAGAAGTTTTGTACAAATCAATTAGCGAGCATGAAAGTTACACGGAGATGTATGATTTTATTAAAAACTCACTTCTGTATTTCGACTTAATGGAAGAAGGAGCAAGTAATTTTCATCTTTGGTTTTTGTTCAGGTTAACCGAATATCTTGGATTTTTACCGGATACCGGACAAGTAAGTTTTCAGGGGTGGTTTGATATTAAAAAGGGAGTAGTTTTATATTTTGAACCCTCACATCCTTTTTATGCCAACAAAGAGATTACTTCGTACCTGATTAAATTATCCAATCTTAAAATCAGTGAACTAGGCAATTTTAAGATTAGCAGAAATATGCGTGATTCTTTACTGTCGGTTTTAACAGAGTATTACCAATCTCATTTTGAGGAATTGGGCGAAATTAAATCTTTGAATGTTTTGCGTGAAGTGTTTTTGTAAATTGTTGCTTATTCGTTCAAAATAATTGCCTCGTAGGTAAAAAGTTCTGCATTTTTCCATCCATTCCAGCCAAGACCCGCCTTGTCGCGTGAGCAGCGTCCTAAAAACTCTTCAATATTCCAGTTGGTTTTGGTGGCTACCTGAGGTAAAAAAGTTCCGGTTTTAAATCCGTTTTTAATGTAAATACCATGCTTTCCCAATACAATTTCCGACTTTGATTTGATTTTCTTCAAAGGCGATAAAACTGAAATTTCCAACTTCATATCTTTCAATTCATCTGTTTCAAGCGGATCAAACCTTCTGTCGTGAGAAGCTGAAACAGCAACATGTTGTACCAAATCGTTTAAGGTTTTATCTTTTGCAAAACTACCAATGCAACCTCTTAATTTGCCATTTATGTATATACTCACAAAGGCTCCGGTAATTTTATTTAAAATACCATTTGAATCAGGTGGAACAATTTTTCCTTTTTCGCCGGTTTTAATGTAATGTGTAATAGAGCTTTTTGCCTTGTCAATTAATTCCTTTTTTTCCTTTGTTGAAACTTCAAAAGGAGGATCATTTTTATACACTGAAATAGACCAGTAGCCTACAACCCGGTTTTTGCTTCCGTAAAGTTTTGAATCGCCAGAGTTTTGATAATACAATTTTTCAAAGTTAAATTTCCCTTTATGGGTCATATAAAGTAAAGTCGTTACCGATGTCCATCCGCAAAGTGAAGTTGCCAGGTTCTCAATTTTTAGTTTTTTGTTGGCGTTCAAAACTGAAAGCAGCTTTTCAGGCTGATTTTTGCAAATAGCATTTGCTGTCAATTGATCTACTTTTACGGCCTCTTCATATTCAGGATAATGTGAAAAATCTGTACTGATAATCCAAAGATTTTCAGGTGTTAAAAATGGCTTGAGAATTTTCGCAATCTTTTTACAAATGTCATCACGAATTGAGCCTAGAATGATCGGCACCAATACAATATTCTTCCCCAGTTTATGCTGTAAGAATGGCAACTGCACTTCAAGACTGTGTTCATTTTCATGGGTTGCATTGTGCTCAAAAAATAACTCAGACTTTTCTGTTAACTCTTTGGAAAATTCAGAATCTACTTCTATTTCTCCCAACGGGGTTTTATAATTACCGGAACAATAAACTGCTGCTCCTTCAAAAGAATATCTGTGACTGGAGGCAAGAACAAATACCCTGCTGTAACTTTTGTTTTCAGGTATTTGATTAAATGCTGTGGCTGCAACCTTTCCACTAAATACATAACCTGCATGAGGAACAATTAATGCCTGCAGAGAATCCTGCTTGTCTGCCATGGAATCTTTTATATAAGTTTCCTTTTTTCCTTCAGCAAATTGAAATAATTCCTTCAGTTGTTTATCCAGATTCGATTTTGTTCCCGGATAAAATTGCCCTGCATATTTAGCCTCGCGAATATTTTTTGATTTAAAAAGACTCCTTCCCCTCATTTCCGAAATTTACTTAAAATAAATATGTTACTTGAATCTCACCAAAAATAATGGTGTATGTAAGGTGTACGGTAAGTTTTGTGTTTTGTTCAGGTTTAAATCTACTGTAATTTGAATAAAACACACCTAACAGAAAAGATGAAACGGGTATGGATTATTTTCCAAACATGTACCGGATATTTTAAAAAGTTTATAGTTGCGAACAACTTGTTGTGTAAAACTTAAACCAAATGGCGGCACCTCTGCTTAACGAATTTAGCTAATTTAGCCAAGCAAACTGTAATACTTAAAACATGAATAAATCAGCAATTTATATTATACTGCTTGTGTTTGTTTTGACTGCATGCAAAACCACAAAAAAGCAGCCGGAGGTACAATATACGCCAACCAAAAGTCAGCCCAAAGTTTTTTCGGTTCCTGAAACAACTGAACCTGCAAAAGAAGAAAAAGAGGCTGAACCTGACAATAACGTTTCCCTTCGAAAAGAGTCTGTTACTTTTACTGAAGCTGCTGACAAAACAGAAAATGAAGCCAATACTTATTTTGTAATACTTGGCTCGTTCGGAAAACTGGATAATGCAAAAACTTTTCGGGAGGATTTGTTGAACGAAGGTTTTTCTCCTATCATTCTTCATAGTGAAACCGGGTATTATCGTGTATGTGTAAATTCATACAAAAAGGAGATGGATGCCCGGTCAAGGGTTACTGAAATCCGTCAGGCATTTCCAAAATACAGCGATTTATGGCTGCTTATTAAACAGTAATAAATAAAATAAACAGAATACAAAACGTCGCAAATCTGCGGCGTTTTTTGTTATACCCCGGAATACAATCACTAAACATTAAAAAAAAGAAATGCTTTTTATCACAAAGTGATAAATTGAACAAATCAGTATTACATTTGTAATCATTTGTATTAAATGCAGACCAATCATAAAAACTTGAAAATGACAGATAAGAAGCAGCAGTTACTTGATCAGCGTTATTTGAAAATGGCCGATATTTGGGCACAAAATTCATACTGCAAAAGGCGAAAAGTAGGGGCTTTGTTGGTGAAGGATAAAATGATTATATCGGATGGATACAATGGAACTCCATCAGGATTTGAAAATATCTGTGAAGATGAAAACAATAAGACAAAAGCCTATGTTTTGCACGCAGAAGCCAATGCGATCACTAAAGTTGCAAAGTCGGGAAACAACAGTTTGAATGCAACTCTGTATGTAACTTCTTCACCTTGTCTGGAATGCTCGAAACTGATAATTCAGGCTGGAATTAAACGTGTTGTTTTTACCGAAAATTACAGACTTGAAGATGGAATTAACTTGTTAAAGCGTGCTAACATTGAAGTACGGCAAGTTGATCCCGGAAATTTTTAAAAACTGAAGAATGAATAAAAAAGCAAACATAATAATTCCAATACTAATTGCAATTTCTGTTGCATCAGGAATATTAATAGGAAATTTATTAAACAGAAACAGCCAGCCGGGATTTGCAGGAATTAATATCGGTGGTCCCAACAAAATCTCCAATATTCTTTCCTACATCGATCAGGGTTATGTTGACAGCATAAATACTTCAGACCTTGTGGAGAAAACAATACCCGAAATATTGAAAAATCTTGATCCGCATACTACTTACATACCTCCAAAGGATATGAAAGAGGTGCAGGAAGAAATGACAGGAAAGTTTTCAGGAATCGGAGTACAGTTTTCAATTATGGAAGATACGGTTCGGGTAATCGAAGTTATTTCCGGAGGACCATCAAGTAAGGTCGGCCTTCTTCCGGGTGATCGAATTGTAAGGGTAAATGATTCTATTATTGCCGGTGTAAACGTAGTAAACAGAACAGTTTTAACACTGCTGCGGGGAGATAAAAATACCAAAGTGGAAGTAGGAATTATTCGAAAAGGATATGCTGATGAACTCGATTTTGAAATAACACGGGGAGACATACCTATTAACAGTGTAGATGTTTCTTATATGATTGATGAGGAGACCGGTTTTATTAAAATAAGCCGCTTTGCCAACAAGACTTATAAAGAGTTTATGGATGGCATGAAGAAAATAAGCAGGCAGGGAGCAAAAAAGGTGATAATAGATTTGCGGCAAAATCCGGGAGGCTCATTGGTAGCGGTGTTACAAATGGTCGATGAATTCCTTGAAAAAAATGAGTTGATTCTTTATACCGAAGGTGAAAACCAACCAAGGAAAACCTATAATGCTTCAGGAAGCAACACCTGGAAAGATTTTCAGGTTTATGTTTTAATTGATGAATTTTCTGCATCGGCAAGCGAGATTTTTGCAGGAGCAATGCAGGATAACGATCGGGCTATAATTATTGGCCGACGTTCATTTGGAAAAGGCCTTGTGCAGGAACAAATTCCTTTGCAGGATGGTTCGGCATTGCGGTTAACTGTTGCGCGCTTTTACACACCCAGTGGAAGGTGTATTCAAAGTCCTTATGAAAATGGCAACGAAGAGTATTATAACCAGATTTATGAGAGGTTTCATAGTATGGAACAATTGGTTTCTGATAGTATTCATTTTGCCGATTCTTTAAAATACACTACAAAAAGCGGCAGAATTGTATATGGAGGAGGAGGTGTAATGCCTGATTTTTTTGTTCCGATGGACACTGCAGGTAATTCTGATTACTACAATAAAATTTACCGTAAAGGCTTGGTTTATTCATTTGCCTATAGTTATGCCGATGAAAACAGGGATAGACTTGCACCTTTTACTAGAGGTGAAGAATTTGATTCTTATCTTGACAAACAAAAAGTTCTTGACGATTTTGTAAAATACGCTGAAGAGAAAGGAATTTCAAAAGACAACGAAGGATTAAAATCATCTGGTTTGTTAATCAACACTCAACTAAAAGCATATATCGCCAGAAATATAATTGGAGAAGAGGGATTTTATCCGATCATTAAAAAAATAGATAAAACCCTTTTAAAAGCTATTGAAATTTCAAGACAAAATTTGTTAGCCGAAAATATTAATAACACCACTTCGGTCTCTGAAGAATCTGCAGAATAAGTTTTAAGACGGAGTAGTTTTCCCTTTGTCTAATAAATAATTAATAAACCGTTTCTTTTTTGTTAGCGGGTTTTTACTATTCGGTAACTGTTTTGTTCCTCATTTTCAAAAATCACATTGAGCAAATAAAACCCGGGTGCCAGGTCTGAAATGTCAAAGCTAAAGTTGATGGAATTTAGATTTCGGGAAAAAATTAACATTCCCTCCGAGCCAAGAAGGTTTAACTTTTGAATCGGAATACTGGAATCTATTTGAATTTTACCTGATGTAGGATTTGGATAAATTTTAAGGTCTTCCATCTTAAGGGTTTGAGACAGAACATGTAAATCTCCACCATTTTCAGCAAAACGATAAGCAAACTGCTGAAAAAACTGGTTGGCTATATCCGGGTTATGAATAATCAGGGTATTTTCGTCATTTCTGACATTGGCATTATTACTCCAATTGTGACTCCCGCTTACTACCTGCGGATCGGATGCTGCGTGATTTGCATCTATTATGGCTAATTTATGATGCAGGATTCCATTGGCAATTTCATCAAAAATAAACTTTCCGGTTGGAAGTGCTTCTTCCAGAATTTGGTTCACAGTTTGTGTATTGTCGTCGCTATTGTCGGTAATTACCTGGGTCTCAACTCCTCTTTGTTTTGCTTCGTCAATTGCCCAGGCCAGGTCTGAACGGGTAATTAACATGGTTTGAACACTTAAGTCGTGATCAGCTGTATTAATAGCGTCTATAATTCTTTGGTTTGTTCTGTCCGATGGACTAAAATAGCTTTGAATACGATTACCATCAATAATAAATTCGTGTGGTGTGTTGTCTGTTTTTCTTTCTCCAAACCTCGAAATTGAGGGATTGGGAGTATTGGAAGATGAACCCCACATTTCTTCAAATTCAACAAGGTAAGCGAGGGCAAGCGATTTATCCTGAATAAAAACCATGTGGTTGGCATCAGTATTTATCTGCTCGAAGGTAAGATTTGCCGAACCGGAACATACCCACTGAGTTTGTTGGCCAGACAGTTGATTATTCGGATCCGCATCAATAATCGCAAATTTATTGTGCATAATTCCGTCGTCTCTTATTTCAGGTCTTTCCAAAACCTTAATTTCTTTTATTAAATCGTCTGCTCCGGAATGATTGGTAGATTCACATGTAATTACCCTAACATCTACGCCACGCCGATATGCGTTATTCAGCGCTTCACTTACACTGCTTAAACCACTGTTACTAAAATTATAAAAACAAAAATCGACACTGATTTGTGCTTTATTTATATAGGCAATTAAAGTATCTTCCAATGCGTTTCCAACATTTTGAGCAATTTGTTCTTTTGCAAGGCTTTCATTTACAGGTGTATTGAAATATACATATACCTTCCCGCTTGAAGAGGATTGTGTACAATACGACATTTCATTGGAAAAAACAGTATCATTTGGTATGCTGATTCTGGCTTTTGCATAAACCAAATCGGCCGGAGAAAGTCCGCTAATTTCAACAGAATTATAATATTCATTACCCATTTTTTGAGATGTACCAAAACTTTCCATTGTGCCACCGTTTTCAGAAAAATGCATGCGATAAATTACTGAAGGAATGCCCTCTGTATTTGTGAACCAACCCAGAGTAAAACCATTTTGATTGATATTTGAAACTTCAATTGGGGAGGTAAATGAGATTCCTGCCTGAGATTTTAAATCATTCATATCCCTCGGTAAAAGCTGGTATCCGTTTCTGGTGTCATTTTCTTCAAACGAATATTGCGAGCAGATTGCAGTAAGATTTATTTTTTTATCGGGAATGATTTGGCCAACTATTGGTGAATTGGTATTAATTCTAATTTCACCTTTAGCCTGACCCACATAAAAATCATAGTTGTCATTTCCGGCAAAATTACCGGTACCATCAATTTCCACATCTTTAATTTCCACCAGTTGTCCTTCATACTCTTCACCAATCTCATTAACGGAAATGATTTTAGGAGTTGGCAGTTGATGATTGGAAGAATGGATAATAAGATTAGTAGTATTTACCAATTCAAATAAATTATTGTAGGATTGAACTTCCCCTGATACTGTAATTGAGTCTCCCCGTTTTACATTTTCTAGTTTTCTGTCGTAAAGCGCCAAACCTCCGGTTGAATCCTGTATGTATCGGATTACACCCAGTTCGTTTCCGTTGGTAACAATTCCACTTACCGTCGCTTTTTCTCCTTCTTTTAGTTTACGGACATCTGAAATGCTTTGTGACCAACCATTTACAGTTAAAGCTGACAGTACTAAAATCAAGATAAATTTCAAACCGTATATTTTTAGCGTTAGCGAATGTAACTATTTCTGAAAAAATAAAGTAAAATCTCAGATTGCGAAAAAATTAAAACCTTATTTCGAAATCTCAAGCATTCTTTGAATTGGTAATTTGGCTTTTTCGATTACATCTTCAGGAAGTGAAATCTCGGGTTGTTCGTGTTTTAAGCAGACATAAAGTTTCTGTAGGCTATTCAGTTTCATATACGAACAATCGTTACATCCACAAGTTGAATCAACAGATGGGGCAGGAATAAATACTTTGTCGGGGCAAGCTTTCACCATTTGATGTAAAATTCCACTTTCGGTTGCCACTATAAATTTTTTCGCACTACTTTTTTGTACGTAATTTAAAAGAGCAGTGGTAGAACCAATGTATTTTGCAAGCAGCAGAACCGGTTTTTCACATTCCGGGTGTGCTATAAATTCAGCATCAGGATGTTCTTCAATTAAGTCGATTATTTTTTCTACTGAATATTGTTCGTGGACCATACATGCTCCATCCCATAAAACCATTTCTCTTCCGGTAATACTGTTGATGTAATTCCCCAGATTCTTATCGGGTCCAAAAATTAACTTTTGACCTTTTGGAAAACTATCGACAATGGTTTTTGCATTGGCAGATGTACAAACCAAATCCGACATGGTTTTTAATGCAGCGGTAGCATTAATATAAGTTACCACTTTATGGTCGGAGTATTTGGCTTTGAAAGCTGCAAATTTATCGGCCGGTGCTGATTCTGCCAGAGAACAACCCGCCTTTAAGTCAGGTAAGATTACCTTTTTTGAAGGATTGATAATTTTGGCAGTTTCTGCCATAAAATGAACACCTACAAAAACAATAATATCTGCATCGGTACTGGCAGCTTTTTGTGCAAGGCCCAAACTATCGCCAACAAAATCGGCAATATCCTGTAATTCGCCTTCTACATAAAAATGACTTAAAATAACTGCATTTTTCTCTTTTTTCAAGCGGGTAATTTCTTCAACCAGTTTGAGTTTTGGATCAACAGGTTCGTCGATATAACCTTTTTCTTCCAGCATTTTATCCAATTGTAACTGCTCCATTTTCTTTTACTCAATTAATCATCACAGGTAAAACTGTTAAAAAGAGTATAACTCTAACGAATTATAATCTCTTGTAAAACCTGTAAAATATTCCCCTATTAAATAGCCTGCAAAAATAAGAATTCATTTAAAAAAACAGTCACATACTTCAAATGTTTGAGTATGAAGCAAAAAAAAGCCGCGTTATGCGGCTTTTAATTAATGTATAACGGGATTCTTATTCCACTACTTCCGACCATACTCCACCTGTTTTTACTACGCGAATCATATCGGTGCCAGAGCTACCGTCATAATATGCATAGGTAACCAAATATTGCTGATCATCAACTGCATCGTAATTGGTATCAAGCATGGTTCCAATCATTTCAACAAGTTTATTTCTGTCAGTACCAGGAGTTTGTCCACTTCTTAAGTCAAAGTTTAAGTAACGTGAAGTTTCATCAAATAAAGCATAGTCGTCGGCATTTAAAGTAATTTTAATTGCCGGATCAGCTTTCCATGTACTTTGTGAAATATCATCTTTATCAAGTTTGTAACTCAACTCTTCTGAACGTGGCATAACACTTTCTTTCACAGCCCAATTCATTCCTCCGTATAAAAATACTGCGTATTCATCGTTAAAGTTTTGATAAACTGTGGCAGCGTAAACAATTGGTGCAGTGCCGTTTTCGGTAGCATATTTTGCCAGATCCTCAAGGGCATTGTCAATTCTGAAGAAATTTTTGTATTTGCCATTTCCTGTAGCTTCATAAATTTCGTCAGTTACTTCTACGGCGTCATCTGTTTCGTCAACTTCTTCGCTTGTGCCATCTTCATTTACTTTAATAAAACGGGTATCGTAAGTGCTAAGTAAAATGTATTTTACAGTAATTTCGGTACCGGCTTCTTCCGCATAAACTTTTCTGTCCAGAAGTTTTGCGATCAAAGCTTCAGCTTCATCCTCGTCTTCGAAATTCGCATAACTTTGACCCATTTCTGCATACTCATCTTCTTCAATTTCACGCGCATTTTCCCTGTCTTGGTACGGTCTTTCATAGTAATCATAGGTTACCATCATTGCCTGTGCATCATCGCCGGAGAATTTTTGATTTAAAATTTCGGGAAGATATTCACTTGGTAAAGCATATTGTGAGAAGTTTTTGTAATTCGCCACATCCTCATTACTCGATAGTTCATAATCTTCATCGGTTAAAGTATATGCTTCCGGAGCAATTGTTTTATCCAATAAAAACAATCGATCTTTGTCGTTAGCCTGAATGTTTCTATCAATTTCATTATTGATATCTTCCATTGGGTTACATGCATTGAAAATAACTGCAATGGCTACTGTTGCTATAAATAATAACTTTTTCATTTCCATCAATTTTTTTAAAAGTTAACTCTTAAACCTGTTGACCATGTTCTTCCAATTCCATAATACACTTTCGCGGTTTTCCAGTCATTATCTGCTCCGTCGATTGCATCCGAAATGTATTCAGTCTCAGTTAAATTAATAACATTTCCGAAAATTGTTGCATCAAACGGACCCATTTTAAAGTTATATCTTAGGTTGGCATCAAGTGTTCCAAAAGCAGGAACTTTCCATGGTTGCACTCCTTTTTTCTCAATGTCTCCACGTCCTGTAGGATCATAGTCGGCATAAAGATTTGCATAATAGTTATAATCCAATCCAACCTTAAATCCATCAAACAATTCGTAATCTGCTCCAACTGCTGCAGTAGTTTGAGCTGCATCGCCTACTTTTAATCCTGCAATGTATAAATCAACAGTTCCGATTTGTTCTTCATTATCATTAAAAATAGGAACGTCAACCAAATCATTTTGCCATTTCCAGTCACCTAAACTTGCCATACCTGTGATGTCAAGATTTTTAACAGGTTTCCATCTGAAATCCATTTCAACACCCATGTGCAAAGCATTTACGCCCTGAATGTTGGCAGAATAAAATTCTCCGTCCGGTTGTCTTACAGAACGACGGAAGAATTTGTCTTTCCAGTTGGTGTAATACGCATTTAAATTAAGTGCAAAAGTTCTGCTCTTAAAACCATAACCCGCTTCGAAAGCAATTGTTTGCTCATTTTTGGCACCTTCGTTAATTTCGTTTCTAAAGTTGATAAACACACCATCAAATTTTGGTGCCTTTTGGAAATAACCGGCATTAACAAATACATTGTGTTGTTCGTTAATGTTGTAGTTGGCACCACCTTTAACCACAAAACCCATATGGTTTACTTTAGGCGATGTTTGTTCAGGGTCGCTGTCTAAATAAGTAAAGTAGTCAATGCGTTGATATCCTGTATTTGAAACAGAGCCTGATAAGAAAGCAGATAAATCGCCATTTGAATATTCGGCTTGTGCAAATAATCCCTGCCACGAAACAATACCATCGTTCCAGTAAGCTACTTTATCGCCAACTTTTGCAATTTTATCCGGATTGTTAATGTCCGCATCATCATATATAAATTCAGCGCCCATTAAATCAGTCATTTCACGGAAGTGTTTTCCAATGTATCTTCTTAAGTCAATACCACCACTAAGTTCCCAGTTGTCATTTAAGGTATACTGAAGATTAGAAAGAAGTCCCATCCAGTTGTGGTCGTTACGTGATGCACGCATAGCAGCCAAAGCTCCACCATTTCCGTTATCAATATTTTCCTGAACTATTCTGCCAAAATCAATTTGATCTTCTTTTTTGTAAGTGTAAAACGCATTTTGGTTTTCACCATAACCACCTGTTCCTCCACCTGTTCCAAAAGAGTAATAAGCTGATGTTGAAAGGTTCATGTTATCATTAATGGTAAGATAGTGGTTTAAACTCATTTGCGGTTTATGATAAAAGTTCGTTCTCAAGTTATATACCTGTCCATCTTTGTATCCCCATTCCGGATTCCAACGTAATCCACGTCCGGGTTGCTGGATAGTCTCAATGGATTGAGTGCTGGAACGTTGTCCGTGACGTTGAGGAGCACCAAAAATTGTATAAGAAAGCATTTGGTTGGTCCAACGTTTAGAAACACTTGCAAAATAACTCCATCCTTCAAATTGAGTTCCATCGGCCCAACCATTTCCCGTGGTGCGGGCACCTGAAAAAGACAGAGCCCAGCCATTATCACTTAACCCGGTAGAAACTGTCATGGATGCTTTTTTATAGCCGTCATTACCAATAGCAGTATAAATCGAGCCTCCTTTTTCAGCATCAGTAGTTTTGGTAATTACATTGATTGTTCCACCAACCGAACCAATAGAAAGTTTAGAAGCACCCAGACCACGTTGTACCTGCATTGTGCGTGTAACTTCCGACAATCCGGCCCAGTTACTCCAGTATACCCAGCCGTTTTCCATATCGTTTACCGGTATACCATTAATCATTACCGCCATATTGGTCATGTCAAAACCACGAATATTAATACGCGAATCTCCAAATCCTCCACCTTGTTTTGTGGCATAAACACCAGGTGTTGATTTTAAAATTTCAGGATATTCCTGGGTTCCAAGTTTTTCAGCAATTCGCTGTGGCCCGATTGAAGAAACTGCAACCGGTGTTTTACGCTGAACCGCCACAGAAGCTAAAACCATTACTTCGTTGATACCTACAGCATTGGTTGACAGCTGAACCTCTCCCAAATTGTTTGTTTCACCTTCAGAAACTTTTACTGTGTAAGTTTCAGAAATATAACCAATGTAAGAGATAATAATTTTTTTATCTCCCGGATCAACCAAAAGCGAAAACTCGCCGTTAATGTCTGTAATTGTTCCATGGGTTGTCCCATCGATAACTACACTGGCTCCAATTAAAGCTTCATCCGTTTCAGCATCTACAACAATCCCGGTTATTGTTCCCTGGGCAAAAGTTGCAACTGCAATTAGACTCAGAAAAGCCATCATTACAAATGACAAAATTGTTTTTCTCATAAAACTGGATTTTAGTTAAAATATTAAATATTAGAATTTGTATTAATTGAAATAAATTTTGGAACTTCTATAATTAATTATGTTTTGTAAGGTTATTTTCTTTGTATTTGTTTCAAATTATTTCCTTTCAAATGGGCTTTAAAACACAAGCTAAATTTATGTTAACAACACTTTTGAAGTTTAATGTAAAACAAGCTTTTTGTTATCAAATAATGGTTAATTCGAGATTAATTTTATTTTAAATTTCAGCAACTGAATTTCAGCAAATTTACAGGTACCACCAAATTCAAAATATGATATTTATTAAAGGTTTTAAACGACTTTTAAACACAATGTTAACAATTTGGATTTTGGATTAGCATGGGTATTTTTTTGAATTGCAAGAAATAATTTATCTAAAATAAGATTCTATTTGAACAGAATCGAGCATAATATTTTCAAAAAATGTTAGGGAAAAAAGCCAAATCACACAGGGGAGAAAAAAAAATGCAATTTTTTATATCCGCGTAAAGTACAGTAAATCAATCATAAAAGACGAAAGTGATAAAATATTTTTAAAAAATATGGTACTTTGTGTTGCATAGTACTAAAAAAATATAATATATTTGTATAGCCAATAACGAGGTAAATTATAGTAGCATATTAAAAAAAGTTCTTTACAAGTTGTAACGTTTTAAAATATTCAACGTCATAAGATTGAAAAACATAACGACATGTAAATAATTTTACAGAAAACGAAAACAGAAAAACAAGAAACAAAAAGAAAACAACGTAATTAAAAAACAAAGCCATGAAAACAAAAAACAATGTTCAGAAAACAGTTTTACGAACAGCAGCCGTAATTGTAAGTTTTGTACTTATAAGTTTTACAGTAGCCGCACAGGGTTTCTGGAAAACAATTTTAGCCAACAGCAGTTTTAACCAAATTGCACTGGCTATGGCAGAAACTCCAAATCAGGATGATGTTTCAATCTTGGAAACAGAAAACAACACCAGTGTTTATTTTATTGATCAGGATATGGATCCTGAATTGGAAATAGAAGATTGGATGATTGAAACTGCAAATTTTGGTGCAGAATATCTTCTTGAGACAGAAACAGAAAATGAATTGGAAGTAGAAGAATGGATGTTGAATGAAGATTTATTTTTGGATAATGAGAATACTGAAAGTCCAATGGTTCTTGAAAGCTGGATGACAAGCGAAAAAGTTTGGAACAACTAAAACATCCCCGAAGACCTGATTAAGTATAAAAACCTTTTTAATTAAGAAAAGATATCGTAATGAAGATAGAAAATACAAAAGCACAGATGAGGAAAGGAGTTCTGGAATATTGCATTTTGCTTGTTCTTGATGGCAAACCTCTCTATGCAAGTGATATTATTAAGGGCCTGAAAGAGGCTAAAATGATAGTGGTTGAAGGAACACTGTATCCTTTACTTACCAGGTTGAAAAATACAGGTTTTTTGGCATACCGTTGGGAGGAATCTACACAGGGGCCTCCGCGAAAGTATTATGAACTAACGGATAGTGGAAGAAAATTTTTAAGCGAATTGGAAGAATCATGGACCGAACTGGTTGATGCAGTCGAGCAAGTAAGGACAAAAAAAGCGTAACTTTTATTCAAAAGGAATCAATAGCAAAAATTAGAACGAAATGAAAAAAACTTTCACCATAAATATAAGCGGCACCGTTTTTCACATTGAAGAAGATGCCTATGAAGTGTTACAAAAATACCTGGTAAATCTTAAAAACCATTTTGGATCGAGCGAAGAAGGAAAAGAAATTCTTGCCGATATTGAAGCAAGAATTGCAGAAATTTTTATTGAAAAATCGGACAGCGTCCATAAAGTGGTTTCTATTGATATGGTAAACAGTGCCATTGAAATAATGGGAACTCCGGAAGATTTTGCTGAAGAAGAAAGCGAACAGGAATACGAACCAACTGTTGAATCGAAACGCAAACGAAGATTATATCGCGACCCTGATCACCGTGTACTGGGAGGTGTTTGTGGTGGACTTGGTGCTTTCTTCAATATGGATCCTGTAATTTTACGAATCATTTTTGTTGCGCTCTTTTTTATTACTGCAGGAGTTGCAATACCAGCATACATAATTCTTTGGATTGCTGTTCCTAAAGCAAAAAATACAGCCCAACGCCTGGAAATGCGGGGGCAGGAAGCTACGGTTAAAAACATTGAGAAATCGATAAAAGAAGAAATTAGCGAAGTAAAAGAAAGCTACAGAAAGTTTAAAGAGTCGGATACCTATGCTAAAGGGAAAAAAGGAGTGGCCACGGCAGGCGATGTTACTTACAATGTATTTAAAGTCATACTAAGAATTTTGGTAATTGTAATTGGTGTTGTTCTTATTATTTCCGGATTTTTGGGTCTTCTCGGATTCATTTCATCAATGGTAATCGGGCATTCATTTGTTAGTGACTGGCCAATGATTTGGAGTCCCGAGTTTCAGGTTCCGGGTTTCTTAGACCATTTTGTAAGTCCGGGAACAGTAACTTTTGGAATGATTGCTGCCGGATTATTGGTTGGCATACCCCTTTTGGCGATGTTATTTATAGGAACCAAACTTGTATTTCGTTATAAAACCAACAATACAGCAATTGGTTTATCGGCAGTGGCAGTGTGGTTTATAGCCTTGTTTGCTCTTATAACAGTTGGATTTGGGCAATTGGGCAATTATAAAAACAGAGCAACATTTACCGAAACAAAAACAATTTCCTGCGACTCATGTCAAACATTAACCTTGAATCTTGGTGAGGATTTGTATGAGGATTACGCAAAGCTTGATTTTGAAATTGAGGACATTAAAGTGGCAGTTGTTGATGGTGAAGAAGTTATGCTGGGAGAGGTGAGACTCGATGTTGAAAAATCAGGCAGCGATGAATTTGTTGTTACGGTTAAAAAAGCATCCCGAGGAAAAACACGTGAGGATGCAAGAGATACAGCTGAAGATATAATATATCGATTTGACTTAAAAGATTCAACGGTAGTTTTTGATCCCTATTTTATTCTTGAAAAGGATGATAAATACAGGGCGCAGGAGGTGAATATAACTGTAAAAGTTCCGGAAGGTAAATCAATTTATTTAGGTGAAAATATGGTCTCAATTATTCATGACATTGAAAATGTCTCAAATACGTGGGATGGCGATATGGTTGGTAAAACATGGATAATGAAACCTGAAGGATTAACATTGGTGGAAGAAAAATAAATTTTTAAACAGCATATAATCCATGTCTCGATAATAACAGGCATGGATTTATTTTGGTTATTTATCGACAATCTCAAAGCAACATTTAAACAACAGAAAACAACAAAAATGAAAACAATCTCAACAATTTTTTTGGTAATACTTTTTATGGCATCTCAAACAGTGTCGGCACAAAGTAAATCTTATAAAATGTATGATGCCTTTTCGAACAAAGATGGTGTTTCAAATTTTTCCTTTTCAAAAAATATGATTGATGCAATTGATATAGATTTGGGCGATGATGATGAGGAAAAATCTGTTACCGGTGATTTAACACAAATCAGATTTATGTCTTATAATCCTGAAAAAGGAGACTTGACAGGTCCGCAGTTTCTAAAAAAAGCAATTTCTTATTTGCCAAAAACAACTTACAAAAAATTTGAGGATGATTCTGATGACGATGATGCCGAAATTTGGCTAATGAGTAAGAAAAAGAAATTTCAGGAGTGCCATGTTTTTGTAAAAAACGAAAACCAAAACGGGATGCAATTTGTAGTTTCGTTTTATGGAGATTTTACTGTAAACGATTTGAAGAAACTAAAAGAAACAGGTGAAAATTTTTCTGAAGACAACTGATAAGATTTTATCTGTATATATGAAGCAAAAAGAAATCCGGCGGGCAAACAGGTGCCTACCGGATTTTCTATTCCTCTCTCTACATAGAACTACTATTCTATTAAAACTTTCTTTATAATTTGTTCTTTACCCTGTATTATTTTTAAAAGAAACAGTCCTTTATTGAAATCATCAACATTAATTGTTATTAGATGATCTTCCAATGTACTGTTTTGATAAACCAATTTACCCGTAATTGAATAAATTTGAATATCAGAAATCGGGTTAGCTGTTTCAACATAAATATGCGAATTTGCAGGATTAGGATACACTAAAACTTTGTTCTCTTCCTTTATAATTTCCCTGTTACCTGTAGGAATATCAGGTTCGCTCAGTTTCCTGGTTGAATACAACCTGAACTCTCCGGGTTTAAGCGAAATATTCTTTGGCGAAACATCTACCTCTAGCGAATCTCCTGAAAAATATTCATAATATTTCCCGAGAGCAGGGAATTCATAGCTTGTAATATTGTTCACGATGTTAAAATTACCAACAGCAAAAACATGTTTGTTTTCATTCGACAAACTATACCATTTGGTTTCATCCTGTAATCCGTATTCAAAATTTGAGGGATTATAAAACTCCTCATAGCTTTGTTTTAAATGATTAAGTTTCGCTATTGTATGATACAAGGCAAGACGATTTTCATCCTGTAAATAATCCCATCGAATAGGTTTGGGATTGGTGCGACAACCGTTATTAATCGAACCATCTTCGCAATAATTTATCGAATAATCATATCCCAGTTCCCCAAATTGCCATATCATTTTTGGGCCGGGCAACGGAATTAAAAAAGTTGAATATAGTTGATTTCTTTCCAGGGCAGTTTTTAACTCTTTAATATTATAGTTGCCCTGAGATTTTCCTTCGTTCAAACTGGTAAAGGTTACTCTTTCCTCATCATGGCTTTCAGCAAAAGTTACCATTTGGTAATTGTTCCAGTTTCGTTGCCAGTTATAAGGCCAGCCTGTATCTGTATCTTCATTAATTTTACCCGAAGCTGCATTTCTGGTAGGGTGATTCAGGTTTCCCCACAAAAATATACCGTTGTTGGCCAGAATTGTTTCTTCTGAATTTTCAGTAAAATGTTCCAGAATTATCAAAGCATCAGGTTTTCTTTTTCGGATTTCGGTTGCCATCCTGTTTAATATATCAATTCGGGCCTGGTCATGTGCCCAACCATCTCCGGGTGTATTTGTAAATCCTTTGGTAAAATCAAAACGGAAACCATCAACATTATATTCCTTGAGCCAGTAACTGTTTACGGAATCAACAAGTTCTTTTGTTGCCTCTGATTCATGATCAAAATCGTAACCCCATGAATAAACAGGATTTGGTGACACGACATTATACCAGGGATTTTCAGCAGTAATATTCCAGTTATTATCCATGTACATTCTGGCAAACGGACTTTGGCCATAACTGTGATTTAAAACCATGTCGATAACAACGGCAATACCACGTTTGTGACACTCATCGATAAGTTTTTTTAACTCGTTTTTTGGACCATAATATTTGTCGGGGGCAAAATAGAATGAGGTATTGTAACCCCAGCTAATGTTTCCTTCAAATTCGTTGACAGGCATTAATTCCAATACATTAACACCTAAATTTTCTAAATAATCCAGTTTTTCAAGTACTGCTTTAAAGGTATGTTCTTCCGTAAAATCGCGAATCAGCAATTCATAAATAATCATTTTGTTGGATTCGGGCGTTTGAAAATTGGAAACTTCCCAGTTATAAGGAACTTGTCCGGTTTGAAGTACCGATGCAATTTCTGTGGTTTTTCCGCTTGGGTAAGAAATTAATCCCGGATATGTTGTTTCATCGATATAATGATCATTCCAGGGATCCGAAGTTTTTTCAGTGTAAGGATCTGCGATGTGTAAGTTGCCATCAATTAAATATTGAAAAATGTATTCTTTACCTTTTTCTAAACCATCGATTTCGAGCCAGAAATAATCGCCATCCTTTTTCATCTGGTGTTCATTGGTCATTTGCCAATTGTTGAAATCGCCAATTACAAACACATTCTTTTTAAAAGGTGCCCATAAAACCAGGGCTGCTTTGTTATCTGACAAATAGTTGATTCCTTTTCTGTAGGCAGCGGGTTTGGGTTCGGTAATTGGTTCTCCTATAACAGAAATTGTAACTGTGTCTCTAATTGTTTCTTCATTTTTACTGGCTTCAGCATAAATATTATAACTACCGGTTTCGGTGAATGTGTAATTTTCAGAAATTACTGAACCTGTTGTTTCTTTTATTAAAGTCTCATTTATAAAAAGTCTGAGGTTCGCTTCCTGAGTTGAAGCAGCGGTAATTAAAACAGCTTCGTTTTGATTAAGTGTTGAATTGTTTGAAGGTTGAGTAATGTTTACTATGAAGCTTTCCGGATAGACTTTTTCTGACAAATTGTTTGTTTGTTTTCCTCCATCAGCCGAACGAAAAACAAACAAAATTTCAGTCACTATTTCATTTTCCGGAACAGCGTAAAATGAATTAATGTCGGGAGAGATGACAAATTCATATATCCCATTTCCTAAATGTGTAAGTTTGGGTTGCACTGCATTATCTCCCCAGTTTCCGATAACATATTGCCATTCCTCTTTTCCTTCAATCCGAACTCCCGTATGTGCATATAAATCACCTGTATAAAATCCGAGTCTGTCCTCTTCTGCAGAATTAAAAGTAATGGTAACTTTTTGAGTTGCAACAGGTAATTCCGGAACAGTTGTGGTTTGAGAAAGACTTATAAAACTTGCTAAAACAAAATTGAGTATAAAAAGGAAACGAGACATTGTTATAAAAGTTAAAGAACCCCTTCATTAAAATCTGAAGGGGTTCTAAATGTTTAAAATGTGTATTATTAAATTCCAATTAATTTTTAACCATAGTCGCTTTGTTTGTCCATGGATTTAAAGTAATTGTATAATTACCAGCCTCTGAAACATCAATATTTGAACCATCCTGAGTTAAATTGTCAAGGCTGCCACCCAGATTGATAGCCCAGTCGTCATTTGCTCTGAATTTAAACTGTTTTGCTTCCAAATCTACAGTAACTGTCAGCACTTTATTTACATCATCCCAGGTCATATCAGTATCGGTATCCCATCCTCCCGGAGTAGCGTCACCAATTAATCCCCAACGGTTGGCAACATAGGTATATTCGTTTGGAGTACTAAAATCCAGTGAGAATGCATAATCGGCTGCAACATCTACCGGAATATTTCCTCCATCTGGTTGTAGTTTTCCGTCTGCGTCATCGCTTCCGTAGTTATAACTCCAGTCGCTGTTTGCCCTGAATTTGAATTCAGCTTCAGTTAAAGTAACACCGCCTTGCCATTGTTGATCTTCAGGATTATACATTAACTGAGTTTCGGCATCCCAGCCACCCGGAGTTGCACTTCCTATAACGCCCCAAACTGTAGCTACAGCTGTATATGTTAACTCAATAGCATCAACATTAATTTTATAGTAGCCGGAAGGAGAAACAATATTTCCTGCATTAGGATCAAGATTTTCTCCATCAGGTGATCCGTAATTTGGTCCATCCCAATTGGGCTGGACAGCAAATTTCCATTCGTTACTACTGTTAGCCATATAGACATATCCTTCCAAATTGTCAGGCATTTCAACAGTACTGACAACCTGAGGTGATTTATCTGGTGCCCAGTTGGCTAATCCCGTACCTGGATAACTTGATTCAACATAATCTCCCGGAAGATTCCAGAAACGAATGTCGGCAAGTGTGGTAAACTTCACATTATCTCCATAAGAAACACCTGCCTCATTAATAGCATAGGCACGAATATGATATTCGGTAAATTTCTCAAGGTTTTCAAGTGTGGTCATAAAGTTACCCGGACCGGCACCCAATACAACTTTAGTATCATTAACGGTTGGTTCGCTTGATAATCCGTAAACCACACCTCTTTCGGTAACTGCACCACCACCTTCATCAACAACATTTCCACCTACGGTTGCTTCTGTTTTACCAATGCCGGTTACATTTCTGGTTGTAACATTAGCAAAATCTATTGGAGTGTTAAATGTTACCTGTGGACCGTAGCCCGTACCTGCACCATTTACCGCATACGAACGAACGTAGTACGTTGAGTTTCCATCGAGATCTGACAGAATACTTTCAAAAGCACCTACTCCTTTACCATCTTCAGTTTTTGAATCGGCAGTTGTCGGATTTGGATTTAATCCAAAAACCACACCACGCATAGTTACTTCTGAGCCACCGTTACCGGTTACTTCACCACCACCTGATGCTGAGTTTCCTGTTACATCAGCAATTGCTTTGGTAGTTAAAAACGGAACTACAGGTAAAGTAGTAAAGGTTACTTCTTCGCCATAAACAGTACCCATTTCTCCGGTTGCATATGCTCTTGCGTAATATTTTGTAGCATAATCAAGGCCACTTAAAATAACATTAAAAGTTGCTTTTTTTAGCTCTCCGGTATAAACTGCTTTACCTCCTTCAATTGTTGGATTTTCAGTTTTTGCATAAGCAATACCACGCTCTGTAAATCCTGATCCTTCGGCAACAACAAATCCAACGACTGTTGCTGAATCGGAAGTAATATCAAACGTTTCAGAAGTTGAAAGTGTTGGATCCAACCTCACTTCTGACATTTCCTTGGTACATGAAACTGCAAAAACGATTGTTGCAACAGCAAGAAAAGTCAGTATTTTATTTATTAAATTCTTTCTCATTTTGAAATTATTAAGCTGTTTCATACCCCTTAATTTTTAGTAATCCAATAATATCCTTCATCATCACTGTAGATAGCGAATCGAACGGTATAACTTCCAGCCTCATCAATCGGGATATCATTTCCTACACCACCCTGTTGAGTTGGTCCTTCCAATCCAGGAGTTGTGCCTTCAACAAATCCCATATTCCAGGCCCAGCCATCGTTTCTACGGAATTTAACATGCCCGACAACCAGATCGAGTGTAATATACCACTGGTCGGCTTTCGCATCGTAATCCATTTTCTGGTCAGGAGCATCCCAACCATTTGGAGTTGCAGAACCTACCAGACCGACAAAATTTTCGGTTGTTTGATAAGTCAAATCGTTGGTGTTGGCATCAAGAACATGCCATCCTGCATTGTCAACAACAATTCCTGAACCACCTTCTTCAAGAACTCCACCGGCTCCACCGTATTCAGTTCCTGAATCAGGATTTTGAAGATTGAATGGCATATCAGGACTAATTTTTACCAAACCGCTGTAAACACCATTACCCAATGCCGATTCTATTTTTTGATCCATTCCTGAATTCAATAAATTTAATCTTGGTAAACCGTATGTAGTTACAGTTTGAGTTTGAATTTGCGAGATATATTCAAATGGATCTGTTCCTGTTCCCGGAGCACCTGTACCGGCATCAACAACCAAAACAGAGCGTAATCTGAAATCAACCTGACTTGCTTCATCCGCCTCAAATTTTTTCAGCATTAATCCGTTCAGGTCGGAAACTGTCATTTTAAATGAAGTTCCCTGTATACCGGTTGCAATTTGAAGGACATCGGCAAAATCTGTTCCGGCAGCAGCAGCCTCAAGAAAATAGTTAGCTGAAGCTGTAAATCCCGGGTCAACGTTTGTACCCATGAATTCAATTGTATCGGCTCCATTGTTTCTTTCCAAAGTTAAATTTGGCATCGAAACAATCTCGGGTGCAATTGGATCACTACTCATAAAGACTTTGACTTCATCTTTTTCGCAGGATACAAATAACCCAAGCAATGCGATAAAAATTATATAAATTTTGTTTTTCATTGTTCGTTAATTTTAGAGATTAATTATACCCTTGATTTTGTTGAATATTCGAGTTGGCAGAAACCTCATCGCCTGGTATCGGGAATAAGTCTAAATGTCCGCTGGTAGGAGCACCTGCAAAAGATCCACCTTTCCATTGCCAGTGATAGCTGCCGTTTGTAAACTGTCCGAAACGAACTAAATCAGTACGACGCTGTGCTTCATAATAGAACTCACGTCCTCGCTCATCCAGAATAAATTCAGCGTTTAAGTCACCTTCTGTTATATTTCCTTCTGAATTACCATAAGCGCGTTCTCTGATTACATTAATGTCTGTAACAGCTTCACCCAAAGAACCCATTCTGAAATTAGCTTCTGCTCTCATTAAATATGCATCAGCTAAACGGAAAATAGGGAAATCGGTACTTGCATACGAAACATTGTAATTATCTGCTTGAGAACCATCGTGATTACGGGCAGTAAATTTGTAAACTCCAATTCCGAAATCACCACTTGAACCTGGTGTTGGAATATCAAGACTTTTCTTTTGTTTCATAAATACCCGTCCGTCTTTGGCTTGAGTAAATTCTTCGTCGCTTGGAGGAATAGGATTTCCACCGTAAGTTGCTAAAGTATCAACTAAAATATTCATAAACTCTTTACGGGCACGGTTACCATTCCAGTTGGTATTATCCGTTAAACCATGATAGTCTTCAGCACGAATATAAACTGCATCGCTGCATGATTCGATAATAAATGTGGTTCCAACATAACCCTGGGTATTGATTCCGTCCTGTACCCAGGCAAAAATCATTTCAGGATTTCTTGGATAGTCATTATCGGCACTAAAATTCTGACGGTAATCAGTAGCCAAAGAATACTGGCCACTATTAATTACCTTATCTGTATAAATTTTACAGTCCGCCCATCTTGCAGTTCCTGTATATACTTCGGCATTCAAATAAATTCTTGCCAAAAGCATCCATGCAGCAGCTCTGTCGGCCTGTGGATAACCGGTACCGGGTTCTCCCAATATGGTTTCAATTTCTTTTAATTCAGACTCGATGTAATTAAATAATTCGGTGCGCTGAATTTGTTGTGGGAAGAATTTTCCAACACCATCATCTTCAGTTGTAAATGGTGGATTTCCAAATAAATCCATAAACCAGTAATAAGCCAGTGCTCTTAAAAAACGAGCTTCTGCATTGTAACGCTGAATGGTTGGATCTTCGCTGCCTTTTGTTAAACCAATAAAGTCATTCGCATAAGTAATACTTAATCCCAAACGCTGATAAAGTGCGGTTAAGAAAGGATTACTCGGACTCCACGACTGGGTATTTAAATCGGCAATACCCACATCACCCCAGGCACACATTGCCTCATCGGTAGTTATTTCCTGAAGGTTCCAAAGTGCACGCATTGTAGTAAAGAAGTTTTCGTCTGATGCACTGATATCTGCACCACCATTTGCTCCCTGACCGGCAATGATAAAACTTGCGTATATTTTCCCCAGAACCTGTTCCATATATTCCGGTTTGTCACCTAAATTTCCTGCTAAAATTGTATTCGGATCCTTAGGTACAACATCTAAATCATTCACACATGAAGTAATCATGAATACGGTAAGAATGATAATTGTAATTATTTTATTTCTGTACATATCTAAATAATTTTAACGATTAATAGGTGAGACCAATTCCTAACATAAATGTACGAGGTCTTGGATAGAAATTGTTGTCTATTCCACCTGAAACTTCAGGATCGATTCCAGAGTATTTTGTAATAGTAAATACGTTTTGTACCGTTAAACTAAAACGGGTACTTAATCTTCCTTCATCTTTACTGCTAAGCGTGTACCCCACGCTCATATTATCCATTTTAAAGAAGGAAGCGTTTTCAACGAAGTAATCGCTTGTAAACTGACGTTTTACAAAATTATGTCCGTTCAAATATTCTTTCGGGAAGTTTTTCCAGTATCCGATTTGTTGCAACTGGTCATATGATGAACCTGCTGAAACCTGGTTATAAACGTAGTTCCCGATACTTCCTCTTGAAGAGAAGGATGCATCAAAACTTTTATAATTAAATCTTGCTGAGAATCCTATTAGATAATCAGGAGCAGGGTTTTTATAGATATACTTATTGTTGTTGTCGCCGGCAATAGTTCCACCGTTTCCTGCCAAATCAACATACAATCCTTCTATTGGATTTCCGTTAGCATCGTAAACCTGCTTGTTTACAAAATACGAATATGCCGGATATCCAACCCGGGTAACTTGCTTTTGCCCCGTAAAGGCATCTCCGTAAAGAATTCCAATATAATCGGGGTCGTCGTTTAACAACAACTTTGTAATTTTATTTTCGTTGTAAGAAAGATTTGCTCCTATGGTTAAAGACATATCTTCTTTTGAAATGGCTACACCTTCCAGTGAAACTTCAAAACCTTTATTTTCCAGACTACCAACATTGGTTAACAATGTATTTGAGAAGTTACTTCCTGTCGGAATGGTAACAGTATTTAAAAGGTCGTCGGTTACCCGTTTGTAAAAATCCAGGGTACCGGTTAAACGCTGGTCAAAGAAACCAAAGTCCAAACCAACGTTCATCGTTGTTGTTTCCTCCCATTTGATATCAGGATCGTAGGCATCAGGTCTTAAAGTAGGCTGGAACTTTCCATTGACATAATAATAAGATCCCGGAGAAGATATTATGTATCTTGCTTGCGCGGGATAGTCATTACCGATATCCTGTTGCCCGGTTACACCCCAGCCCAATCTTAATTTCAATTCTGAAAGTGATTCAGCATCTTCTAAAAAAGCCTCTTCACTGATTTTCCACGCAAAAGCTGCAGAAGGGAACAAACCCCATTGATTATCGCCCTGGAATCGTGATGAACCATCGTTACGTACAGTTAATGTAAGCAAATATCTGTTCGCCAAAGTGTAGTTAAGACGTCCAAAAAATGAAACAAGGTAATTTTCCGTGATGAATGAACTGTTAACCGGTGGCGCAACACCCGGGCCATCAAACTGTGTTCTTGTGAACGAACTTCCTTCTCTTTGGAAGTGCTGCCAAGAGTAACCACCTGTTATGTCGAAAATACTGTTTATCGACTCCACTGTTGTTTTATAATTAATATAAAAGTCAAGAAGGTCGTTGGAATTTTTAGAATCGTAGTTTTCCAATCTTCCGATATATCCGTTCAAAAGGTTACCTGATGAAGTTTGCGGTCTGTTATTGTGGCCTTCACCTGTTGACCTGTCGGTTGCAATGTTCAGGTTTAATTTTAATTCGGGAAGGAAAGGTAATGCATAATTTGCCTGTGCATTGGCAACAATTCTCTGCACTGTAGAGCGGTTATCTACTTCCATCAATTGTTCAACCGGGTTCGGAGTTCCTAAACTGGCTCCATAATTTTCCCACTGGAAATAACCTGCTGAACCCGGGAAATCGTCATAAACGGGTTTTGTCGGGTCCATTTGTAACGCCGATCCCAATGCTCCCTGATCCCCGAAGTTGTTATAGGTAAGCATACCTTTGGCATTCAGGTTCAGTTTTAAACTTCCATCAAAAAAGGTAGGATCGAGACTAACCGAACCGGTAAGTCGCTCCATGCTGGTATTTTTCATGATACCATTTTGTAAAGTCTGACCGATAGAAACACGGTAAGGCAAATTTCCGGCAGCTCCAGATAAGCTTAATGCATTGTCCATTGAAACTGCTGTACGAAACAATTCTTTTTGCCAGTTTGTATTCTGGTTCCATAACTGATGATAAGTATCAGTACCATAAAGTTCAGGCCTGTCAAGTGCAATTTGTCTTAACTCATCACCTGAATACACATCAAGAAATTCAATCGCATTCGAAACGGATGTATTCATATTAAAATTAATCCGCATCGGACTTCCGACTTTTCCTTTTTTGGTGTTAATAATAATTACACCGTTGGATGCCCTTGAACCATAGATTGCGGTTGCAGATGCATCTTTAAGAATGTTAAAAGATTCGATATCGCTCGGATGCACGAATTGCAGGAAGTTTGTACTTCCCGATACATCATTATTATCAATAGGTATACCATCAATAATAATTAAGGGATCGTTTGATGCGTTTAGCGATGATCCTCCACGGATACGAATTGTAGCTCCGCTCCCCGGTGCTCCGCTCCCCGGAGTAATTACTACTCCGGAGCCCTTACCAACCAGTAACTCCTGTGCTGATGTGATGGCTCCCTGGTTAAAATCATCTGACGTAACTGCAGTAACTGCCCCTGTTGCGTCTTCCTTTTTTACAACTCCATAACCAATGACTACTACTTCGTCCAGATCCTGCGTTGAAGCAACAAGCTGAACATCAATTGTACCCGAAGCACCAACTACAATTTCCTGGGTAGTATATCCAATATAAGAGAAAGCAAGGGTTTGTCCTTCTTCCACATTAATTGAATAGTCCCCATCAAAATTGGTAATGGTTCCGGTTGTAGTTCCTTTAACTACAATAGTAACACCAGGTAAAGGTTCACCGTCGCTAGAATCGGTGATTTTACCTGTAACTGTTTTTACCTGTGCATAACCTGTCGACCAGATTGATATAGCAAGTAAAAACAAAATTACTTTAAGGTTTTTTCCAATAATCCTCATTTTACACTGTATTAGTTAAAATTCATTTTTTGTTTAGTTAAATACTTTAACATTTTATAAATGGCAATTAATCAATGTTTTATCGTATTCAAACCTTAACAAGAACAAAAAAATCGCAACGAATGTAACGTATAAATTAATTAAATGTTAAAAGTTTTAACAAGCTTTTTTCTGCAAACGTTTGCGGTGACGTTTGCGCCCAATATGTTTTAAAACAGGTAGTTACTGGTAGGTATAAATTGGATTAAAAATAGCCGAATTAATTATCAAAAATTAATATACAAAAATTGAAGTTTTAGGTACTTTTGAAATTCATGCAAAAAGTAAAAAATCAAATTAAACCGTTTCTAAAATGGGCTGGAGGAAAAGGTCAGTTGCTCGACAAGTTTAATAGTTATTATCCAAACGACTTAAAAACGGGTAACATAAAGAATTATTTTGAACCCTTTTTAGGCGGTGGAGCAGTACTTTTAAACGTATTACAACAATTTGACATCAAAAAAGCAACAGTATACGACATTAACAAAAACCTGATTTTAACCTGGCGAACGGTTCAGCAACATGTAGATGCTTTAATAGAAATTCTGGAAACGCTACAAAAGAAATATCATTCACTTTCAACAGAAAACAGAAAAGAATTTTATTATAAAAAAAGAGAACAGTTTAATTATAATGGTCATAAAATCAATTATTTAAATATTGATGCTGATTCCATTCAGCATGCGGCAGATATTATATTCTTAAACAAAACCTGTTTTAACGGATTATTCAGGTTTAACTCGAAAGGTGAATTTAATGTTCCCATGGGGCGTTATAAAAATCCAAAAATTTTAGATGCAGAAAATCTGCAACTTGTTTCTGATTTGATTAAAAATGTAACTATAAAAAATTCCGAATTTACTGGAGTTGAAAGTGATTTGGTTTCAGATTCATTTGTTTATTTCGATCCACCTTACCGGCCTTTAAGCAATACATCCAGTTTTACAGCCTACAGCAATTCCTCTTTTGGTGATGTTCAGCAAAAAGAATTGGGTAAACTTTTTAATCGAATTCATTTATTGGGAGCTAAACAAATGCTTAGCAATTCAGATCCCAAAAATACAAATCCGGAAGACACTTTTTTTGACGATTTGTACCGGGACTTTAATGTATTTCGAATTCCTGCAAAAAGAGCCATAAACTCAGTCGGGGGAAAGCGTAAACCTATAAACGAAATTTTAGTTACCAATTATCAGGTGAAATAGCTATTTTTGTTTTAGGCAAAGTTGGTCATTATAAACCAAAAGCCGGAGCTGATAAAATCTAACTATGAAAAGCGGAATTGTTACGATAAAAGATATTGCCCGGGAATTAAATATTTCACCGTCAACAGTTTCGCGTGCTCTAAAAAATCATCCCGACATCAGCCCGGAAACTAAACAAGCAGTAAACGAATTGGCGAAAAGGCTCAATTATAAGCCAAATGCAGTGGCCTTAAGCTTAAAACAACAACGCAGCAATACTATTGGTGTAATTATTCCTGAAATTGTACATTATTTTTTCTCGTCGGTTATAAGTGGCATTGAAGATGTTGCTTATGATGCTGGTTTTAATGTTATCATTTGCCAGTCGAATGAAATATATGAAAGAGAAGTTGCAAATAGCAATACACTATTAGCCAGTCGCGTTGATGGGGTTTTGGTTTCGATTACAAAAGAAACGGAAGATTTTCAACATCTTTCAAATTTTATGGATAACAATGTTCCTGTTGTTTTTTACGATAGAATAGTTCCGGGATTGTTTGCCGATCAGGTAATTATTGATGATAAAAAAGCAGCGTATGAAGCTACGGAACACCTCATACAAAGCGGGCGAACAAGAATTGTACATTTTGCCGGTCCGCAAAATTTATTAATTGGCCGTCAAAGAAAAGATGGATATACAAAAGCCTTAAAAAAGGCTGGATTGCCTATAGAAGAAGAATTAATAATTGAAGCTGATTCATTTGAAAAAGCACGGATTTCAATTATGAAACTGATTCATCAAAAAACAGATTTTGATGGTTTGTTTGCAGTAAATGATCTCACAGCTATTGGTGCAATGCAGACTTTGCAGAAAAGAGGTTATAAAATTCCGGATGATATCGCAATTGTTGGTTTTTCGGATGGAAGGTTTTCGGGGATTACAAATCCTACCCTGACCTCGGTTGACCAGCATGGTTATGAAATGGGTACGGTGGCTTCACAAATGTTGTTGAAGAGAATCAAAGCTGAAGACAGAGATTACCCTTTTGAAACTAAAGTTTTGAATGCAAATCTTATTGTAAGGGGGTCAACGCTTATTTAATTTATTTTTTTTAGCACCTTTCCGCAAACGTTTGAAATGCGGTTTTCATTGAATTATGTACAATTTACGAGTCCCCGGGAATTCAAAAAATTTGCTTTTTTAATATTCTGTTCTTTATATTTGCAAAGGCAATTAATTATTTTCATCGTTTCAAATTTTACAGCAAAAAGGTCTTTTTGCTGTGATATTCACAGCTTATTACATAATTAAAACAATAGTTATGAGTAAAAAACCTGCTCTTAGCTTTTGGCAAATTGTAAATATGAGTTTTGGCTTTTTGGGTATCCAAATGGGCTTTGCTCTGCAAAATGCCAATGCAAGTAGAATCTTAGGAATTTTTGGTGCTGATGTTCATCATTTGTCGTGGTTTTGGATTGTGGCTCCGGTTACCGGTTTAATAGTACAACCAATTATTGGATACTACAGCGACCGTACCTGGACAAGACTCGGAAGAAGAAGGCCGTACTTTTTAACGGGTGCAATTTTGGCTGCTGTTGGAATGATGTTAATGCCTAATGCCGATATGTTTACTGCATTTTTACCTGCCTTGTGGGTAGGCGCCGGAATGTTGATGATTATGGATGCTTCGTTTAATGTTGCGATGGAACCATTTCGTGCACTGGTGGCAGATTTATTGCCTTCTGACCAAAGAACACTTGGATTTAGTATCCAGACTGTTTTAATCGGAATTGGTGCAGTAATAGGTTCGTGGCTTCCATATATGCTTACCAACTGGTTTGGAATTTCAAACCAGACAAATGCAGGGGAAGTACCGCTAAACCTGTTGCTTTCTTTTATAATTGGAGCCAGTGTTTTGGTGATTAGTATTTTGGTGACCGTAACCGGTACAAAAGAATATTCACCGGAAGAGATGCAAAAGTTTGCTGAAGATAACGAACCGGAAGAAGAACATTCGAGTTTGTTAAATATTTTCACAGACTTTAAAAATATGCCACTAACTATGAAACAGTTGGGTGGTGTACAGTTTTTCTCATGGTTTGCATTGTTCGGTATGTGGGTGTTTACTACACCTGCAATTGCACATCATATTTATGGTTTACCATTAAGCGATACAAGCAGCGAAACATATCAGAATGCTGGAGACTGGGTTGGAGTTTTATTTGGTGTTTACAATGGAATTGCAGCAATATTTGCCTTCTTTTTACCTGCAATTGCACATAAAGTTGGAAGGAAAAAAACACATTCAATTGCATTGATAATCGGAGGATTAGGATTTTTATCCATGTATTTGATAGATGATCCCAAAGGGTTAATCGTTTCTATGGTTGGAATTGGAATTGCCTGGGCAAGTATTCTTGCTATGCCCTATGCTATTTTAGCGGGCTCTATTCCTGCCCGAAAAATGGGAGTTTACATGGGAATCTTCAACTTCTTTATTGTTGCACCACAAATAGTAAATGCACTTTTTGGCGGCCCGTTGGTAAAATACCTCTACGGTGGTAATCCAATTTTCGCAATTGTAACAAGTGGTGTTTCTCTGCTTATTGCTGCAATGTTGGTTGTGCGGGTAAATGATGTTGATGATGTGGTTAAATAGCTGCATCATAATAGTATTCAACGAATTGAAATATTTTAAAAGATGAAGAATTATATAATTCATCATGACTGGAAAATTATTGAAGAAGGTTTTAAGCCTGAACTGAACCGTAATTCCGAAAGCCTTTTCAGCATAGGCAATGGAAAAATGGGACAAAGGGCGAACTTTGAAGAAAAATATTCCGGAGACACGCTTAACGGAACTTATGTTGCGGGGATTTACTATCCCGATAAAACACGGGTAGGTTGGTGGAAAAATGGCTATCCGGAGTATTTTGCCAAAATCATCAATTCTACCAATTGGATTGGAATAAATATCCGTGTTAATAATGAAGATTTGGATCTTGCCAAAGCAAAAATCCTTTCTTTTAAACGCGAATTGGATATGCAACATGGTATTCTTACCAGAATTTTTATTGCCGAGCTTTCTAACGGAAACCAGGTAGAAGTTGTTTCAAAAAGATTTGTGAGCATTGCCGATCCGGAAATCGGTGCAATCCGATACTCAATTAAGGCATTAAATTTTGATGGTGAAATGATCCTTACTCCATATCTAGATGGAGATGTGAGTAATGAGGACTCCAACTACGATGAGATTTTCTGGGTTGAAGTTTCGAAAGAAATTAACGGCAAGGAAGGCCATTTGGTTTTGGAAACGCTTAAAACAAAATTTCATGTAGCTACAGGAATGCATTATGAGCTAAGAAAAAACGGCGAACTGTTTTCGGCAAAAATCAGTAATTCATCCAAAGAGAAATATGTTGAAGCCAAAGAAAAAATCAATGTTTCCAAAGGGGATGAGCTCGTAATAGAAAAGTATTCTTCTACCCTAAGTAGTCAGAGTTATTCCAAAAAGAAACTCTTGGAAGCGTCAAAAAAGGCTCTGGAAAGGGCAGTGTCAAAGGGATTTGATAAGTTGGCAGAAGACCATAGCCAAAAATGGCTTGAAAAATGGGAAACCAGCGATATTAAAATTGAAGGAGATGTAGCGGCTCAACAGGGAATCAGGTTTAATATTTTTCAGCTGAATCAAACCTATACTGGCGAAGACGAACGTTTAAATATTGGGCCTAAAGGATTTACGGGCGAGAAATACGGAGGTGTAACTTATTGGGATACAGAAGCATATTGTTTACCGTTCTATCTGAGTACAGCACCA
The DNA here is from genome assembly GCA_913063265.1 of uncultured Prolixibacteraceae bacterium. Lineage (GTDB taxonomy): Bacteria > Bacteroidota > Bacteroidia > Bacteroidales > Prolixibacteraceae > Draconibacterium. The sequence continues at coordinate 65,059 of CAJXZG010000008.1, forward strand.
CAAGAGGTTTCCAGAAATCTGCTTGTATACAGGCACAAACATTTGCACAAAGCCATAGAAAATGCACAAAAGCTTGGTTTTAACGGTAGTGCAGCACTTTACCCGATGGTCACAATTAATGGGGAGGAGTGTCATAATGAATGGGAAATCACCTTTGAGGAAATTCACCGAAACGGAGCGATTGCATTTGCTATATACAATTACATTAATTACACCGGTGATAAAGAATACCTGGCACCTTATGGTTTTGAAGTTTTACTTGGAATCAGCCGGTTTTGGAGTCAACGAATCAATTGGTCGAAAGCAAAACAAAAATATGTAATGCTTGGTGTTACAGGTCCGAATGAATACGAAAATAATGTAAATAATAATTTCCATACCAACTATATAGCAGTTTGGACTTTGAAATATACACTTGAAGTAATCGATTATCTTAAAATAAACTTTCCTTATTTATTTGATGAATTAAAACAAAAGTGGAAATTCACTGAATTATTGGAAACTGCCCGCTGGAAAGATATTATTGAAAAAATGTATTATCCAGTTGACGAAAAACAGAATATTTTTCTTCAACAGGATGGTTTTATGGATAAGGATTTAATTCCGGTTTCAGAGCTTCCGGCAGGCGAACAACCAATTAATCAAAATTGGTCGTGGGATAGAATTTTACGTTCTCCTTATATTAAGCAGGCAGATACTTTGCAAAGTATGTTTTGGTTCGAAAATGATTTTTCGGATGAAGAAGTCAAAAAGCACTTCGATTTTTATGAGCCACTAACAGTTCATGAGTCTTCTCTTTCTCCCTGTGTTCATTCCATTTTAGCTGCTAAAATTGGTTACAGGGAAAAGTCTTATGAAATGTACTTACGCACTGCACGTCTCGACCTGGATGATTATAATAATGATACGGAAGACGGCCTTCATATTACCAGTATGGGAGGTACATGGATGTCATTTGTTATGGGCTTCGGAGGCATGCGGGTAAAAAATAATCAACTGATATTTAATCCGTTCTTACCTGAATCCTGGGAATCATATTCGTTCAAAGTTAATTTTGACGAAGCGCATTTATCGGTTAAAAAAGAAAGAAACAATTTCAAAATTGCAAACTATTCCAAAAAAAATGTCCGGGTAAAAGTTTGGAACAAGGAGAAAGTTTTGGAAGGAAACAGTCTATTGGAATTCAAAAAATAAAATAAAATGAAACAGTTAATAATCTTTTTCGCTATAATTTCAACGTTGAGTACTTCAGCTCAAAATCTGGAAAGAGTAGAACCACCAAACTGGTGGGCGGGCATGAAATCACAAGACCTGCAATTGCTGGTTTATGGAGAAGATATTTCAACAAAGGATGTAGTAATTGATTACGAAGGAGTTGAAATCGTTTCGATAACAAAAGTTGAAAATCCTAATTACCTGTTTGTTGATTTAAAATTAGCAGAAGATTTAAAACCGGGAAAATTCGATATTCAGTTTAAAAAAGATACCAGAGTAATCGATACCTTCAGCTATGAGTTATGGGAACGAGAAACCGGTTCTGCTGAACGAAAAGGTTTTTATACTGAAGATGTAATCTATTTAATTACACCCGACCGATTTGTTAACGGCGATACCAGCAACGACGAAATTGAAGGGATGAAAGAAGGACTTGATAGAAGTTACAATTATGGCCGCCATGGTGGCGACTTACGCGGTATCATCAATTCGTTGGATTATTTGCAGGAAATGGGTTTTACGGCAGTTTGGTTAAATCCTGTTTTAGAAAACGACATGCCTGATGCCTCTTATCATGGTTATGCCTGCACTGATTTTTACAAGGTAGACCGCCGGTATGGTACCAACGACGAATACAGAGAGTTAAATGAAGAGTTGGACAAACGGGGCATGAAACTGATCATGGACTTGATTTTTAACCATTGTGGTTCAGAACACTGGTGGATGCATGATATGCCAATGAAAGATTGGATTAATAATTATCCTGATTATAAAATTACCAACCACCGCCGGACAGTAAACCAGGATTATCACGCCTCGGAAGTTGACCGCGAAGGCATGGTAAATGGCTGGTTTGTTCCTACCATGCCCGACATGAACCAGAAAAATCCATTGTTGGCAAAATATCTGATACAGAACAGCATTTGGTGGGTAGAGTATGTAGGTCTGGAAGGAATCCGTCAGGATACCTGGCCATATCCCGATAAGGATATGATGACAGACTGGACAAAAGAATTGCTGGAAGAATATCCAAACTTTAATATTGTAGGTGAAGAATGGAGTTTAAATCCTGCTATTGTTTCGTATTGGCAAAAAGGGAAATATAATGCCGATGGTTATAAATGTTATGTACCAAGTATGATGGATTTTCCATTACAAAGTGCCGTATCAGAAGGCTTGCGAAACGAAGAAAGCTGGGGTGGTGGTTTGATTCAGATTTACGAAGCCATTGCCAACGATTTCCAATATCCTGACCCGGATATGTTGACAATTTTCCCTGACAACCACGATATGTCGCGCTTTTATGTTCAGGTAGGTGAGGATGTTGAATTACTGAAAATGGGAGTTGCATTCTTTCTGACGACAAGGGGTATTCCTCAGATTTATTACGGAACCGAAAACCTGATGCGTCATGATGGAGCAGAACATGGCGACATCCGCGCCGATTATCCGGGAGGCTGGGAAGGCGACGAAGTAAATGCTTTTACCGGAGAAGGAATGAGCGATGAGGCAAAAGACATGCAGAAATTTGTTTCAACCGTTCAGAACTGGCGTAAGGATGCAAAAGTCATTCACAATGGTAAATTGATGCACTTTATCCCGCAGGATGCAACTTATACTTATTTCCGCTATACCGAAGATGAGGCAGTTATGGTTGTTCTTAATAAAAACGAAGAAGCAAAAACCATTAATACTGAACGTTTTAACGAAGTTATCGATGGCTATAGTTCTGGAAAAGAAATCATTTCAGGGAAAACCATTTCCGACATTTCAGAAGTAACTGTTCCGGCAAAATCGGCAGTGATTGTTGAATTGATTAAGTAGTTCCCGGATGTATGAACCACCTCCCCCTGACGGTACCGTTAGGGTACTCCCTGCCTGCGGAAGGCAGGCTCCTAAAAGGAGGAGAAATTGTTTTACACAGATTTAATTTTTTGATAATTCAAATTGGATTACAAACTTTCCCCTCCTGTTAGGAGGGGTGCCCCGAATACCCGGGGTGGGGTGGTGATAATTTTATAAAACTAAAAATTTTAATCTATGAAATTTTTTTCATTCCTGATTATTATTTTGGCACTTATCTCATGCCAATCGACTCCAAAACAAGAACAAATTCGGCAAGAATCTCAGCAAGGTAAAATGGTAGTCTACCAGGTTTTTACCCGTTTGTTTGGAAACACCAATTCAACTAATAAACCATGGGGAACTATTGAGGAAAACGGTGTTGGTAAATTTAATGATTTTACCGATGTTGCATTAAAAGAGTTAAAATCCACGGGGGTTACACATATGTGGTATACAGGTGTTCCGCATCATTGTGTGATTACGGATTATACGGATTTTGGTATTTCAAACGACGATCCCGACGTGGTTAAAGGTCGCGCAGGCTCTCCTTATGCGGTAAAAGATTACTACAATGTAAATCCTGATTTGGCAGTTGATCCATCTAAAAGAATGGAAGAGTTCGAAGCCCTGATTGAACGTACGCATAAACATGGAATGAAAGTGCTTATTGATATTGTTCCAAACCATGTGGCAAGAAATTATCGGTCTGTTTCGAAACCTGAAGGTTTAGCAGATTTCGGAGAGAATGATGATACCTCTGTGGAATATGCACGCGATAATAATTTCTATTATATCCCGGGGAAAGCGTTTAAGGTACCGGTGAGTTTAAATGGATATCAACCCCTGGGAGGAGACAAACATCCGCTTGCCGATGGGAAGTTTGATGAAAATCCGGCGAAGTGGACCGGTAACGGAGCAAGAGCGGTGCAACCTCATTTTTACGATTGGTACGAAACAGTAAAAGTAAACTACGGTGTGCGCCCCGATGGGACATACGATTTTGATACCTTACCTGAAGGTTACGATAAAAGAGATTTTAAAGATCATTTTGAATTTTGGAAAGATAAAAATGTTCCTGATTCATGGAAGAAATTTAAGGACATTTGTTTGTTTTGGATTGCAAAAGGAGTGAATGGTTTCCGTTATGATATGGCGGAAATGGTGCCGGTAGAATTCTGGAGTTACATGAATTCTTCCATAAAAATGAAAAATCCCGAAGCTTTTCTTTTGGCTGAAGTTTATAATCCATCGCTTTACCGGGATTATATCCATAAAGGAAAAATGGATTACCTGTATGATAAAGTTGAACTATATGATACTTTAAAAAATATTATGCAAGGTCACGGGAGTACAGATAATTTGCCGGCCATTTACAATGGTTTGGCAGACATTGAACACCACATGCTACATTTTTTGGAAAATCATGACGAACAACGAATAGCAAGTAAAGATTTTGCTGGAAATGCAGAAAAAGGAAAGCCTGCCATGGTAGTTTCAACTTGTATGAGCACTTCGCCCACCATGCTTTATTTTGGACAAAATGTGGGGGAGCCCGGTGATGGGGATATGGGTTTTGGTGACGAAACCAGAACTTCTATTTTTGATTATTGTGGTGTACCTGCCCATCAGCGTTGGATGAACAATGGAAAATTTGATGGTGGGCAAAGCACCACCAAAGAAAAAGAATTGAATAATTTCTATAAAACTTTGTTGAGTTTTTCAGCGAAATCACCTGCTCTGATGGGAGAATACAAAGAGATTCATTTGTATAACCGGGAAAACACCAAAAATTATGGAGATAAAATATTTTCCTTTGTGCGCTGGAATGGAGAGGACAAATTAATTATTGTATGCAATTTTCAGGAAAAGCAGCAAAAATTCAGATTACAGTTGGATGAAGATATAGTTTCAAAATGGCAGTTAAAAGAGGGAACTCAAAAATTGAAAGATATATTAAATAACGAGCTTGAACTTGAGCTTGTGGTAACAAAAAGTCTGGCATATATTGACATTGAACTGGATTCTTTAGAGTCTTATGTGCTAACTCTATGAGTCATAGATTTTTTCGAATAAAAAAAAACTCAGGTTTTGAACCTTTTAGAAACAACCTTGTTTATTATGATACTACAAAGAGTAAACATCAGGTTTACTCACCATGAATAATGGTTTGGTTTTTGGTTTAGTTTAGGTTTAGGTTGATTGAGAAAAGGCTGGTTGTTGAACCGGCCTTTCATTTTTTATATCATAGGTACTTTGGCTCACCTTGAAAAGCAGGTGGAGCAGAAAAATATTTAAATGTTTTTCAACAATTTTTTTGTACGATTTCCATAAATTATAGTGTATCTATTTTATATATTTGATTGATTAGTTTAAAGATTATACTATTTCAGGTTAGTTGAAATATTTTCCCTACCGGAGTTTCCTAATGCCGGAGGGGCAGTTCCTTTTCCATTCGATGAAAAGGAACCAAAAATCTTGTCAAAAAAAACCTCAGCGTATTTTCAATGTTCCGGAATAGCCCGATTGACGGCTTTTTGACGAGCCCGCACTTTAGGTTTTGAAATTTCTTAATTTAACAAGAGTAATTTTTCTATCACAAAACAGAGTTAAAATAAAGGTAACTTGGGTCGGGAGAAGATGGAAGGTGAAGATAAAAATCAGCCTTGAGTTTTTTGCTTCGTCCCGATTGAAACATCGGGATGACGGTCTCCGACAGGAAAAGAATAAAAGTTTATAAGTTATGCAAATTATTATGCTCAACAGTTTTTTATACTGATCATTGATTTTTTAACGCTTCATGATTCCGTAGCAAATAATCTTTAGAATAATATCCACACTGCTTTCCAGGTTTACATTTCCGTAGTTACCTGCAGTAAGTGGCATTTCAAGACCTTTTATTGCCGTGGTTATACCAATTGCAGCAAGATTAAAATCGTAAATTTCGAATTCGTTTTTTCGAACACCTTCAATTAAAATCCTCTTTATCATCCTGATTTCATCCAATTCGTATTTACGTTTAATATCATTGATAAATCCAACCGCAGTTACATCATTTTCAATTGCATGGTAAAAATTTGCTAAACTTCTGAAGGTTTTAAGCTTGGTAAGAATATAATCACGAAGTTTATCTATCGGGTCGGTATTGCGGTTAATTACAATATCCAGTTCGTGACCCAAAATGTCAACTTCTTTCATAATTACCGCCTGGAACAAATCTTCTTTACTTTCGAAATAATAATAAAGTGAACTTTTCCCTTTTCTTACTGCGCTGGCAATATCATCAAGGGTGGTTTTTTTAAAACCATATTTACTGAAAATTTCGCGGGCAATTTTTAAAATGTTCTCGCGGTTGAGGTCTTTTTTTTGACCCACTCCATTTTTAGTTTGCATTTCTGATTTTGTTTATGCTGTTAAAAGAAAACAAATATAACCAAATATTTGTCGGCAAAAACAGTTTTTGAACATTTTACTGATACAGACGATTTGCGGACAATAATCTTGAAACTCGCTTAAACAGTTGATTAAACGGGATTCCTATTTCGAAAATTCAATATTATTCTGCTGTTACCAATTGAAAATCAAGTTGTTTTTTTTCTAAATTGGTACGCCATATTCTTACTTTAACTTCATCGCCCAATTGATAAATGTTGTTTGAATGTCTTCCAACCAAAGAATAATTTTTTTCATCAAAAATATAAAAATCATCATCCAGTTCCCGTATAGGAACCATTCCTTCAATTTTGCTTTCCAGTTCAACATAAATACCCCAGTCGGTAACACCCGAAATTACACCCGGATATATTTTTCCGATGTGTTCCTGCATAAATTCTACCTGTTTATATTTAATCGATGCTCTTTCTGCATTTGCTGCCCGTGTTTCCATTTCTGAAGAATGTTTACACATACTCTCATATTTTTGCTCGTTAGCCGAGCGACCCCGGTTCAAATATTTTTCTAATAACCGGTGAACCATCATATCGGGGTAACGACGGATAGGGGAAGTAAAATGAGAATAATATTCAAAAGATAATCCGTAATGCCCAATGTTTCTTGTGGAATAAGCAGCTTTTGCCATGGTTCTGATCGCCAGTGTTTCAACAAGGTTTTGTTCTTTTTTTCCCTTTACATTATCTAATAAATTGTTTAGGGAAGATGAAATTGCTTTTGAAGTTGAAAGCTGAATTCCATAACCAAAACGCTGAATAAATGAGTTGAAATCTGAAAGTTTGTCCGGATCAGGTTGGTCATGAATACGATAAACAAAGGTTTTTGGTGTTCTTCCTTTTGCAGCTTTGCCAACAAATTCTGCTACACGCTTATTGGCAAGCAACATAAATTCTTCGATAAGTTTATTAGAATCTTTAGATTCTTTAAAATAAACGGAAAGCGGTTTGCCTTTTTCATCGATATCAAATTTTATCTCAACTCTTTCGAATGCAATCGAACCGTCCTGAAATCTTTTATCGCGAAGTTTTTTTGCCAGTTCATCGAATTTTAGCATTTCTGATGACAAATCTCCTTTACCGGTTTCTATTATTTCTTGAGCCTCTTCGTAGGTAAATCGTCTGTTGGAATGGATTATAGTTTTTCCAAACCACTCCTTAACGATTTCCGCTTCATCGGTAATTTGGAAAACTGCAGAAAAGCAAAGTTTATCTTCGTTTGGACGAAGCGAGCAAACTCCGTTTGAAAGCCTTTCAGGCAACATAGGAACCACACGGTCGACGAGATAAACAGAGGTTGCACGATTTTGAGCCTCTTCCTCTATCAATGTATTTGGAGTAACATAATGGGTTACATCGGCAATGTGAATTCCAATTTCCCAATGTCCGTTATCCATTTTTTGTATAGAAAGTGCATCATCAAAATCTTTGGCATCATGAGGATCGATGGTAAAGGTTGTTACATTTCGCATATCACGGCGCCTTTTAATTTCCTCTTTAGGAATTTCAAGCGAAATCTTTTCAGCTGCCCTTTCTACCCTGGTAGGAAATCTGTAAGGCAATTCAAATTCAGCAAGGATGGCATGCATTTCGGTTTCATTATCACCTGCATCACCCAGCACTTCTTTTATTTCTCCAAAAGGATTTTTGGCATTGGTTGGCCATTCGTTGATTTCAGCAATAGCTTTTTGCCCGTTTTTTGCACCATTTAATTTTTCTAACGGAATAAAAATATCAAACCCGGCTTTCCCCGCTGGAATAAGAAAGGCAAAGTTGCGTGAAATTTGAACCGTTCCGACAAATACAGATTTTGCTCTTTCAATAATTTCAACAATTTCACCTTCCAGATCATGCTTTTTGCGTCGGGCAAATAATCTGACGGTTACTTTATCACCTTCCATTGCATGTCTGAGATTTCTGGATGAAATCAAAATCGGACGTTCAATTTCCTCGCTGTTTACATAAGCAAATCCTTGTGGTTGCATGTCAACAACACCTACAACAGTACCCGATTTTGCCTTCAACTTATATTTGCCGCGCGAAATTTGTTCAAGGTAACCATCGTCATGCAATTCTTGTAATACAACATTTACCAGTTTGCGGGTTTCCATGTCTTTTATGTACAACCAGTTTGAAACCTGTTTGTAATTTACCGATTTCCCCGGATCTTCATAAAGAATGGTAATGATAGAATTTTTTAGTTTTTTCTTATTAAATGTTTTGGCTTTCAGTTTTTTAAAGCCTTTTTTCCTTTTCTTTTTTCTTGACATAAAATTGATTTCTTTTGGAACAACAAGTTAGCTTTTTTATTCGTGAAATTCATATTTCAAAAATGCAGTGCATCGAAATTTGTAAATTGAATGCCCGCCTGCCGGAACAGGCAGGAATCCCGATGCGCTGCTCGATCGGGATCAGTTCGACTCAACCAATTCAGTTCATTTTATTTTATTCCTGGATAGGTAATTATATACTTGTATCATAATATTGATTAACATTTAATTCAAATGTTTAAGTTTTAGAATTTTTCAATTTGATTCGATTAAGCATTAATTTATGAAATCCCGATGCGCTGCACGATCGGGATCAGTTCGACTAAACCAATTCAGTTCATTTTATTCCTGAATTGATAGTCTCACTGATTTAACAATACATAACATTTTATTGTTTGAAGGAATTTGTATGTTTGTAGTCCGAAAAAATTGAATGAACACAGAAGGAAAAATACCGGCACTTATTGTAATTGTTTTAGCCTGGATTGTTATCATTTCATCATGTGCCAATCCCGGTATGCCACAAGGGGGTCCGAAGGATACCATTCCCCCGGTTCTGGTAAAAACCGAGCCGGAATATAAATCGTTGAATTATAAGGGAGATGATGTTCGCCTGACATTTAATGAATATCTGGCAATTGATAAAATTTCTGAGGAGTTGGTAATTTCTCCACCCATGAAAAAGAAACCTTTGGTCAGGTCAAAATCCAAAACTCTGGTAATTGACTTTAATGAGGATTTAAAGGACAGCACTACTTATTCACTTGATTTTAAAAATGCGGTTGCAGATAACAACGAACGAAACGAGCTGGAAAATTTCAGATTTTCTTTTAGCACCGGACCGGTTTATGATTCATTACGGGTATCCGGAACATTGATGAATGCTTTTAATCTTGAACCTGTGGAAAAAGCACTAATTATGCTTCATAGTAACTTGCATGATTCGGCAGTTTACACGGAAATTCCTGATTATATTGCTAAAAGCAATGAAGAGGGAGTTTTTATGATCGACAATATTGCTCCCGGGAAGTATCACCTGTTTTCGATAATGGATGGTAACAACAACTTTTTGTATGATGAAGGTGCAGAAGAAATTTCTTTTGCAGATTCTGTAATTATTCCATATGCCGAATTTCACGAGGAGATTGACACAATTTTTACCGAAACCGATACGATAGTAGTATATGGTCATACTGATTTTTTCCCCGAACCTGTTTTTTTACGGCAGTTTAGAGAGGATATCTTCGACCAGTACCTTGACGTAACAAAACGCGATACGCGTTATAAGTGCACTTTTGTGTTTAACGAATCAGTTCAGGATTCTTTTGAATTAAACATAATTGGACACGATGCTGATGACTGGTATCAAATTGAATATAATGAGAATATAGACTCATTAATTGTATGGATTGCTGACACAACAATCGCCAGAATGGATACAATATTAATGGAAGTGGGTTATCTTCAGTTGGATACTTTGGAACAACTCTACTTTCACAGAGATACGGTTGAAATGAACTTTGTGGATAAAAATGCGGCCAATACAACAAAAAAGAAAAAGTCCAGAGACGATGAGGAAGAGGAAGAAAAACCAAAGCCTGCCGTTCAGTTTAATTGGAAATCAGATTTGAGCGGAAAAACTGTTGAGCTCAATAAAACTATCGGGCTAATGGCTTCTGAACCGATTTTTGCTTTTGATAGTACAATGATATTGTTGTACCTGGCAGAAGACACATTAAAGAAACCTCTAAAATTCAGTTTTTTTAAGGATACCTTAGAATACAGAAAATACAATATTGAATACAACTGGGAGCCTGAGACAGAATATGGACTTGAGATTGATTCTGCTGCTGCTGTAAATATTTTTGGTATAACAAGTAAAAAACTTTCATCAACTTTCTCAGCCCGCGAAGAAGATTACTATGGTATCGTAACCCTCGATGTTTCGAATGTTGAAATGTCTGTTCTTGTGCAACTTGTATCAAACAATGAGACGGAAAAGGTAATTAACGAAAAAAGAATTACTGAAAACGGGAAAGTTACTTTTGATTACCTGAAACCTGATAAATACAGGATAAAATTTATATTCGATAAAAATGGAAACGGGAAGTGGGATACAGGAAGTAACCAGGATAAATATCAACCCGAGTGGGTTACCTACTTAAATGAAGTGTTGAAAGTAAAAGGGAACTGGGAAATAGAAATTCCTTCTGTAAACTTATCTCCTAATCCTGATTTTGTTAAAAATATACGCGATTTTGAGGAAGAAGAACGGCTGAGAAAGGAGGCTGAGAAAAAAGCAAGAATGGAACAACAGCAAGAGCAGCAACCTCAGGGTGATCAAATGCAAAACTTTATCAGGTAATGCTTTATTAATTATTCTTCATCGTAATTTATTGTAGCGTAATTTTCAGTATATTTAAAAATCAAATTTAAATTTTATGGCAAGCATAAGAAACCTCAAAAAGGATATTGATTTATTAATGTCATTGGTGTTAAACGACTGTTTTTCTGTTATGGAATATAACGATAAAGTTGACAAGGAAGCAATTACCCAAATTGCGGTCGACACCATAAAAATTCATCGGGAATTGAGAGATCGTGCAAATCATCCCGATGGAAAAGATAATCCAAAACTGGTAAAAAAGTATTATAACAAACTGACAGCCGATACTTTAAAAGAAACAGATGCTGCTCTTGAGAAACTATCAGCAGAAGTTAAAAAGGCTGCTAAAAAATAGTTGAGTTTATTGTATTTTTCTATATCAGGTTAAAGCTTTTATTGGCTACTACTTTGCCCTTATGCCAGGTGGTAATTTCCCATTTGCCTAATTTATCATTCAAAGGTTCCCAAATGCAGTCGCCCAGGTAAAATTCAAAATTATTGGTTCTTATAAATTGCTGACCGGTAAATGGTGGCCTGATATTTCCTTTTTCATCCTTAAACGGAGGATGATCGATTTTAAATTCCAAGACCTCACCTTTCCCCTGTTTAACACGCAAAACATATCCAAACTCAGTTCCAATTTTTGCTTTTATTTCTGTGGTAAAATTTATGATTTTAGGAATTTCTTTACTGCCGGGATTCCATTTTGAATACTCCCCGTAGCTATACATTTCAATATTAATTCTTCTTTTGGGCATAATAAAACTGTATTCAAAAATAGTAAATGATATAAAATGATAAAAAGTAACTTTTATATTAACAGAGATATTAGACTCATTTTGAAATATTTATATGGCAATTGTAACTGCTTATCCCCATTTTTGGTTATTGAGCTAAGAATAATTCATCATATCATACCTGAAAAAGGCATAATAAAATTCTTTAAATGTCACAAAATCAGAATTATAAATGTAGAATTTATAATTTACGTGGGATTGTGAAAACTATCCCTATAAGTAGGTATTTTGCACTTTTGCTTACTTTCAATATTTAAAAAATACTAGTTTTGTGGCAAAATTATTAAGGATTGAAATTTATACGGCGAAATATTAGACTTCTTTTTTTACTGGTTATTCCTGTATATCTTTTCATTGTTCATAATTCGCTTCAGCATAAACATACTCACTTTTATCCAAATGGGATGGTGGTATCGCACTCACATCCTTTGAATGGAGATGATAGCGAAAATCCGGAAGACCATTCTCATACAAAAAACGAGATCTGTTTTTATTCTTCTTTTAATTTCGATTATTACAACATTACAAATGAATTTCAGCTTGGTTTAAATCAGAATTTTCTGATTAAAGACTATGAGGTTCGGAGTGTTGGTATCAATGATTTCAAAAATTTATTCTTTAACAAATTTCGGGGCCCACCTTGTTTTCAAATTTCATAAAACTTTTAAACCTAAAAGATTATATAATTTGAAAACCATTTTTAATGAAATATTTAACCATTATTTTGTTACTGCTTGTCAGTACTATCTCTCTATTTGCCGAAGAGGAAGATAAAAAACCAAAAACAGACGCCATGTTATTTGGCGATGTAAAATCGGAAAATTTCCATATACCTTTTGCATCGGTCAGTATTAAAGGAACAAGCATTGGAACGGCAGCCGATCTTACCGGACATTTTAAGATGACCAATCTTCCCGTGGGAAATCAAACTGTTATAGTTTCCGCAATTGGATATGTAGCAAAAGAGATTGATGTAGAATTAACAGCCAATGAAAGTGTCACCATTTTAGTTGAATTAAATCCTGATAATATTGGTTTGGAACAGGTTGTGGTTTCAGCTGACAGAAATGAAAAAAGCAGACGCGAAACTCCTACAATTGTCCACTCAATTAATGCCAAACTATTTCAACGCACCCAAAATGTTACTTTAAGCGAGGGTTTAAATTTTGCACCCGGATTACGTATGGAAAATAATTGTCAGAACTGCGGTTTTACGCAGGTACGTATGAATGGATTGGAAGGGCCTTATTCGCAGATTCTGATTAATTCAAGACCAATTTTTAGTGGATTGGCCGGTGTTTACGGATTGGAACTTATTCCTGCCAGTATGATTGAAAGGGTGGAAGTTGTGCGTGGAGGAGGTTCGGCAATGTATGGAAGTAATGCAATTGCCGGAACGATAAATTTAATTACCAAGGATCCTGTTTCTAATAGTTTCGATGCTTCAGGTTCGTATGCCTTTACCGGAGTTGGAACCGATGGTGAAGCTGCCAGTGAATACAATGTTAATATTAATGGTTCCTTTATTAGTGACGATTATAAAACAGGAATGAATTTATTTGCTTTTGCAAGAGATAAAGATCCTTATGATGCAAATGGTGATGGATTTTCGGAAATATCAAGTATTAATAATGTAACCTTTGGCTCACGCTTTTTTCAGCGTGTTGGAGATCGCGGGAAATTATCTGTTGATTATTTTCATATCAATGAAGACAGGAGAGGTGGGAATAACTTTCATCTTCCATTACACGAAGCTGATATTGCAGAAAGTGTAGACCACAAAATTAACAACGGGGCATTATCGTATGATGTGTTTTTCCGGGAATCGGATAAATTATCGGTTTATTATGCAGCCCAGGGTGTAGATCGTGATTCTTATTATGGTGCGAATCAGGATCCTTCGGCATATGGTAAAACTAAGGATTTTACATATTCTACAGGTGCACAATACACCGCCAGTCTTGACCATCTATTATGGAGCCCGGCAACAATTACTTCAGGGCTTGAATTAAACGGAGCTAAACTGGTTGATAACAAACTTGGATATTACGATCCTGAGGAAGATATTCATCACGGAAATACTCTTGTAGCAGATCAAACCACAAGTACCCGAGCAGCTTATTTGCAGTCTGAATGGAAAATGAAAAAAACAGTAGTTTCCGTTGGAGCACGTTTTGATAATTACAGAGTTGGAGACACCACCAATGATAATGAAGATGTTACAGGAAATGTACTAAGTCCGCGAATTAGTTTATTGTATAATATTACCGACCATCTCCAATTTAGAGGAGGTTATGCAAAAGGATTCAGGGCACCACAAATCTTCGACGAAGATCTACATATCGAAACCTCAGGTTCAAGAAAAGTAATTCATGTTAATGATCCGGATTTAAAACAGGAATCTTCAAATAGTATTACAGCTTCCCTGGATTACACCAACCATTTTGATAACTGGCAAGTTCAGTTTTTGGCAGAAGGATTTTATACCCTGTTAAAAGATCCTTTTGTACAGGAATATGGTACACCAGACGAAGATGGAACGGTTATATACACACGAACAAATGCGGAAGCGGGAGCTACAGTTAGCGGAGTGAATTTAGAATTTAACGCATCTCCATCAGAAAAGATTCAGCTGCAATCCGGTTTTACTGTTCAAAGAAGTATGTATGAGGAATCACAGGAGTTTGATGAGAAGAAGTTTTTCCGCTCTCCGGATAACTATGGTTATTTAAGTTTGAATTATAGTCCAATAATGTTGTTAAATATTGCCTTTACGGGGAATTACACAGGACAGATGTTGGTACCTTACTTTGGGCCAAAACTTGAAAATCCGGAAGAAGGACAATTAAACACATCTCCTTCATTTTTCGATGCTGGTATAAAATGCAGTTATCAGATTCGAATTTCGGATGTGGTAAAGATGGAAATGAATGCCGGAGTAAAAAATATTTTTAACAGTTATCAGTCTGATTTTGATAGTGGTATTGAACGTGACCCGGGTTATATTTACGGGCCAATCTCACCAAGAACTGTCTATTTTGGAGTGAAGTTTGGAAGTTTTTATTAATATTTTTCCATAGACTAAAGACTGAAGTCAGTAGTCCGAAGTTTTATAAGAAATCTTCCGACTTCGAACTTCGGTCTTCGGTCCAACCATTTACAATTGAATCTCTTGCATAATTTGAAACATTATATTCTCAACGTATAGTGTTCTCCAATTTGTTGCGGCACAAAAGATTATTAATTTTGTAGCGTTTTAATAATAAAAATCGATTATGGGTAATCTGGAGACGCAGCCTGATACTAGTTCCAAAAACAAACGAAATAATATAATAGTCATTGTACTTTCTCTGATTCTTGTTGTTATAATGGTTCTGTTTTTTATGCAACGTAAAGAACATAATGTCATTATACAAACTATGCAGGTTGAAAAAGATTCAATCCAGAGTGAACTGACGCAGATGATGGCCGGTTATGATTTGCTTAAAACTGAAAATGATACAATAAACGAACAGTTATTGGTCGCTCAAACCCGGGTAAGAGATTTGTTGATTGAAGTCGAGCAAACCAAAAAAGTGAGCTACGAAAAGATTTCATCGTACCAGAAACAGGTCACTTCTTTACGCGGTGTATTGCGTGATTTTGTAGCACAGGTAGATTCTTTAAACAGGCGTAACCAGCAATTAATGGAAGAAAATACACAGGTAAAAGAACAGTTTAAAAAGGTAGAAATTGAAAACGAACAATTGGCACAGGACAAGGAAAAACTGGAAAGAAATCTGCAGAGGGCAGCTCAACTGGAAGCCCGTGAACTAATTGCTGAAGGCATAAATTCAAGAGGGAAAAATACCCGATTTGCGCGAAAAGCAGAAATGATTCGTATTTCATTCGTATTGGGTAAAAATGTTACATCAAAACGTGGGCCTAAAAATGTTTATGCCCGGATTATGCGACCCGATCAGCAACTATTAACCAAGTCTGATAAAGATTTATTCCAGTTTGAAGATTTAAAAATTCCTTATTCTGCAGTACGTGAAGTTACCTACGAAGGACAGGATTTGCCCGTAGCAATATACTGGGATAACAAAGGAGAATCTGCTTTTGCAGTTGGCACTTATACGGTAGACTTATTTGCCGATGGGAATAATATCGGAACGGCTACTGTTGAGTTGAAATAGATTACATTTTTTAATCTTTAATTGCAAACCTCTTGCTCCATTTTTCAAACTCAGGAATAATATCTTCCCGGCTTAGTGATTTTCCATGTCCGGGATAAATTTTTTCAATTTCCAATTCAAGTAACTTTTTCCATGTCTGAAGTAAAACCACGGGTTCATTACAAAATGGTGGAAAAATTTTCCCGTTCTTAAAGTTAACAACGGTATCTCCGGCAATTAGATTTTTGCCAAGTAATACAGATTGCGATCCTGTTGTATGACCCGGAGTTGAAATTACTTTTCCATCCAATCCGAAATCTTTTAAATCAAATATTTCTTCATTTATCAAATCTGCGACAAAAGGTCGGGGAGACGCAAATTTTGGCGTTATCAATTTTCCGAGTTTTGATATCAATCCTGAATATCTTCCCTGACCGTTTGGAATTGGAATAAATCCGTTTTTGAGATTTTCAAATTCATTCTTGTGCACCAAAACCTTGGCACCGGTTAATTTCTTTAGTTTATGAAGATTTCCTGTATGGTCGTAATGTGCATGAGTGAGAATAATCAGTTTTATGTCATTAGGAGTTAGTCCATGTTGTTTAAAAAGAAAACGGAAATCTTTTGCATGTCCTCGCACACCTGTATCCACAAGAATTGATTTTGAGCCATTAACAATCAAAACAGAATTCGAATATCCAATTCGCCTTGAAACCAGTTTAAATGAATTTTTATTCATTGTATTATTCTGATACTTTTTGCTATAAAACTACTGAGTTTTATAAACATGATGTTATTTTTGACCTTGTTTTTAAAGTTTACAACATTTTGTTTAAGTAGCAACCTGAATTTATGAGCCGATTCATTAAAATAACTTTTGCGCTTTTTTTGCTTTTATATATTTTACCAACTGTAGCACAGGATGAGTTAAAAATGCCAAATCTCAAATGGTATCTTTCTGAAGATAAAAGCTCTTACGCAGGAATGTTGATGGTCAACCAGATTTGGACCCGTTATATCCAGAATAATCCTGACAAAAACGGGGTGGAACAATATGGTGATTTCGATTTGGGTGTAAGAAGAAGCAGACTGATATTTTATACTTATTTAATGGACCGCGTTTTTATTTATACCCAGATAGGTGCCGATGGATTAACCTACCGGGCACAACAAAAGCCTGGGATAAGCTTGTATAATGCCCAAACAGAATTTATTGTAAGCAAAGATAAATTTCATGTGGGTTTTGGATTAAATACCTGGAACGGAATTTCGAGATACAATAACAACAAACTGCTCGAATGTTTAGTAATAGACAGCCCGGGCTTTGCATATCCCGTTGGTGGCCGGTTTGATAAGTTTGGACGCCAGCTGGGGATTTATGCCAAAGGAACTCTCAGCAAATTACATTACAGGGTTTCGGTGGTAAAACCTTTTGAGTATGGAGCAGATTCCATTTCCAGTCCTGTGACTACCGAGCGTTTAAACGAAAATTTTGCAATAAAAGGATACTTTGAGTGGCAGTTTTTTGATAAGGAAAATACATTGTTTCCGTATATGACGATGAATAACCTGGGTCGTGCAAAACTGTTTAATATTGGGGCAGGATTTTATTATCACCCCGAAGCCATGCTGGTTGAAGCCGAAAAAGACTTATCAACGGTTGATCCATTCTTAAGAGACTGGTTGATTATGAGAGGAGCAGAACATTTGCTCCCCGATTTTGCAGCTTATGGCCCTTCCGATATCAGCGATATTTTTACCGCAGCAGTGGATATTTTTGTAGATATGCCAACAAAAAATAACGGAGCAATTACTTCATATCTTGGCTATTATTATAATTTTTTTGGGAAAAATTATTTACGCTCGATGAGTAAAATGAATGTTTCCAGAATGCCGGTGGAAATTGCACTTCCGCAAGGAATAGGTAACTCTGAATGGGAAGTTGGAACAGGGCATATTGTTCGGGGAGAGTTTGGATATTTGCTTCCCGGGCAGGGACTAAAAAACCGCTTTCAACCTTACGGGGCATTTACATTTAAAAAGTTTGAAGCTTTGGTTGATGCTTCGTTTCAGTTTGATGCCGGAATCAACTGGTTAATGTATGGTCATCATATAAAGTGGACCTTGCAATATTCTTCAAGGCCAATTTATACTGTAGAAGATGGCCAACAATTTTGGACAAGCTCAAAGGGGCAGGTAATATTGCAGACACAGATTTATTTTTAACCGGGAGTGGTGGTTTCCCTGTCTGCCGACAGGCAGGTAAATCGTCATTAAAAGTCGCGAATTGGAATTCGCGAAACCCATCTGTAAATAAAGCAAATTAAAATGGCAAAAATACGTGTAACAAAACGTTTTCATTTTGAGATGGCACACACACTTTACGAGTACGATGGTTTGTGCCGAAATATTCATGGTCATTCTTATAATCTTGAAGTCACACTAATTGGTGAACCAAGAAATGAACCTGGGCATCCAAAAGACGGAATGGTAATGGATTTTGGAGAAATCAAAGAAATCATAAAAACAAATATTGTAGCCCGCTTCGACCATGCCTTGATGGTAAACAGCCTGGTTCCTGCAGACCAAATGGAATTGTTAAAGCAAACCACCAATCGAATAATCATTGTTGATTTTCAACCCACTTCAGAAAATATAGTAACATATATTGCTAAAATTCTTCAACAACATTTGCCAACCGGTGTTAATGTATTTAGCATACGATTATACGAAACGGTAACATCTTATGCCGAGTGGTTTGCAACTGACAACGAATAAGCAGATGTGAGATTTATAGATTTTAGATATGAGACATTTTTGATTAGCTTCTTTTTTAAAAGCGTCTCTGCGTCTTTGTGAGAATTAAAACTGATAAAACATTGAAACCAAAATTATTATGCCCGAAAACAATCAACAAAAACTTTTTTTACTTGATGCTTTTGCATTAATCTACCGTAGTTATTTTGCTTTTATCCGTAATCCGCGTTATAACTCAAAAGGTGTAAATACATCTGCAATGCTGGGAGTTACCAATACCATTGTTCAGGTTTTGGAAAAGGAAAATCCGGAATTTATAGGAGTGGTTTTTGACGTTTCGGCACCAACTTTCAGGCACGAAATGTTTAAGGAATACAAGGCCAATCGCGAAGAGATGCCCGAAGATTTACGAAAGTCAATCCCTTATATCAAAAAGATTATCGAAGGTTTTAATATTCCGATTATCGAAAAACCCGGATTTGAAGCGGACGACGTAATCGGAACACTGGCAAAAAAAGCAGAAGAGAAGGGATTTACGACCTATATGATGACACCCGACAAAGATTATGCACAGTTGGTTTCTGATAATATCCTGATGTTTAAACCGGGTAAAGGAGGCGACGATGCTGAAGTGTGGGGAATAAAAGAAGTTCAGGAAAAGTTTGGGATAAACACTCCGGATCAGGTGATTGATATTTTAGGTTTAATGGGTGACAGCGCAGATAATATTCCCGGATGTCCCGGAATTGGTCCTAAAACCGCTGAAAAGCTAATTTCACAATTTGGCAGTATTGATGGAATTTATCAGAATATCCATCAGCTAAAAGGAAAACAAAAAGAAAACCTGGTAAATTTTGAAGAACAGGTTCGTTTATCCAGAAAACTGGCAACTATTATTGTTGATGTTCCCATTGAATTTGATACAAAAAATCTGACGCGGGATGAGCTGAATAAAGAAGCATTGACCACCGTTTTTGAAGATCTTGAGTTTCGCACAATTATTCAGCGATTGGGATTAAAGGAAGGAACTGCGAAAGTTGAGACAGGAACTCAGGGAACATTGTTTGATATGGGAACCGGTGCAGCACCCACCGAGATTAAAAAGCAGGATTCAATAGAAACGGTTCCCCATCAATATTATCTGGTTGAAAACGAAATGCAGCTTGCCAGTTTAAGGGCTGAACTTTCTGTGCAGGATGAGTTTTGCTTTGATACTGAAACAACAGGATTAAGTACACAGTCGGAGGAAATTGTATGTTTATCATTTGCGTTCAGAAAACATGAAGCCTATTGTGTGACTTTACCTGAAAAATGGGATGAAGCAAAAAAAATAATCGAGGAATTTCGGGATATTTTTGGGGATGAAAACGTTACCAAAATAGGACAAAACATTAAGTACGATATTTTAATGCTGAGCAATTATGGTGTCGAAGTAAAAGGAAAATTATACGATACCATGCTGGCCCATTATTTAATTCAGCCGGATTTAAAACATAATCTTGATTTTTTGTGTGAAATTTATTTGAATTACAAGAAAGTTCCAACAGAAGATTTAATTGGGAAAAAAGGTAAAAATCAGCGAACCATGCGATCTGTGCCTGTTGATAAACTTTGTGAATACGCCTGTGAAGATGCTGATTTAACACTTCAATTGAAACTGGCAATCGATGTGGAACTTGATAAATCAAAAGTGCGTGAGTTGTTTGAAACTATGGAAATTCCATTAATTCCGGTTTTGGTTCATATGGAAAATGCCGGAGTAAATGTAAACACTTCTGAGCTAAAAGATTATGCCGAGGTGTTAAGGAAAGAAATCCTTCAAATTCAAACAGATATTTATGAACTGGCTGGAGAGGAGTTTAATGTTGCATCGCCAAAACAGTTGGGTTTAATTCTTTTTGAAAAACTAAAAATTGATTCCAATGCAAAAAAAACCAAAACCAAACAGTATTCTACCGGAGAAGAAATTTTGGTTAGATTGGTAGATAAACATCCTATTGTTCAAAAAATATTGGATTTTAGGGGATTAACAAAATTGTTGAATACCTATGTTGAAGCGCTTCCACTTCTGGTAAATCAAAAAACCGGGAAAATTCATACTTCTTATAATCAGGCAATTGCTGCAACCGGACGTTTAAGTTCGGTAAATCCAAACCTTCAGAATATTCCAATTCGAACTGAAAACGGACGTCAAATCAGGAAAGCATTTATTCCATCGGATGATAACCATACTTTTTTATCAGCCGATTATTCTCAAATTGAACTAAGAATTATGGCTGCATTAAGTGGTGATGAGGAGATGTTAAAAGCCTTTAACGAGGGGAAAGATATTCACAGAATTACTGCATCAAAAATCTATCAGGTGGCGGAAACGGAAGTAGATAGTGATATGCGCAGGAAAGCAAAAACTGCCAACTTTGGAATAATCTATGGTATCTCGGCATTTGGTTTGGCACAAAGATTGAACATTCCACGGACTGAAGCAAAGGAGCTTATTGACGGATACTTTGCAAACTTCCCGAAAATTAAAGAGTTTATGGACAAACAGATTGAATTGGCAAGAAGTCAGGGATTCGTGCAAACAATTAAGGGACGTAAGCGTTATTTAAACAACATCAATTCATCAAATGCAGTGGTTCGTGGTATGGCAGAACGAAATGCAATCAACGCACCGATTCAGGGTTCGGCAGCGGATATTATTAAGATAGCCATGATAAATATTTACAAACGATTTGAAGAATTGGAAATTAAATCAAAAATGGTACTTCAGGTACACGATGAACTGAATTTTGATGTGGTTAAAGAAGAATTAGAACAGGTAAAAGAAATTGTAAAATCAGAAATGGAAAGTGCTGTTGACGTTGGTGTTCAATTAACTGTAGAAATGAATGCTGCCGACAACTGGCTGGATGCACACTAATTTTATGATCAACGAAATTATAACAGAAGAAGATTACCAGGAAGGGCTAAAACGTTTTTTGGAATTATCCAATGGTCCGCAGGATGATGAAGAACTAAAAGAAATGTATCTTTTGATGGCTTTGATGGAAAAATATGAACGTGAGAATTGTTCTTCGAATTGAACCCGTCTAAGCAATTTCCCAAAACATCTTTTTTACAACCTCGGAATACTTTTTTATTGAACTGGCTTTTTTCACAGTCTTTAGATTTTTCTTCTGATTAGGAAAAACATAACTAAAATAAATCCAAAACTGTTTCATTTTATTCAAAACATTTCCTTCATTATCCATTTTGTCAGAATAAAGTTCAAGAATCCGATTATGAAAATCCTGTAGTTTTTGTGATTTTTCCTGATCTGAAATTTGAATATTTTTTATTTCCATCGGTAAAAAAGGATTCATTAAAATTCCTCTTCCCAACATCCAAAAATTTATTTCAGGAAATTTAAGTTGCCGCTTCATAAAATCTTCTGATGAAAAAATATCGCCATTATAAACCAGCGGATGTTTTAAATTTTGCATCGCATGAATAAATGCAGAATCCAAAACTTCTCCTTTGTAAAGTTGTGTGGCAATTCTTGGGTGCAGAACAACTTCTGTCAATGGAAACTGATTGATTACAGGAATCACTTTATCAATTTCCTGCGGCGAATCAAACCCAGCCCGCATTTTAATCGAGAGTTTTAGCTTTGATTTAGAAAAGAACTCATCTAAAATTATTTTTATTTTTTCAGGATATGGTAATAATCCTGAACCCATTCCTCGATTGGTAACCATAGGATAAGGGCAACCAAGATTCAGGTTAATTTCCATATAACCCATATCTTCCAGCACTTTTGAAAGAATAAGAATCTCCTCCGGATTTTTCCCCAAAACTTGTGGCACAACGTTATTCTGCCTGTTGTTTTCAACCTGAATTTCTTTTAAATATTTTTTTAAAATACTTCCGTTTTTTACAGAAATATATGGAATAAACCATTTATCAATTTTTTCAAAAACTTCGGAATAAGCTTTCCTGTAAACATGGTCTGTAAATCCTTGTAAGGGAGCAAGGTAAATTATCGGAGTATTTTGTGATATTGTTTCTGTCATCGGCTTAAAAATACAAATAAAAGAACATTTGGATAATTTATAAACAGTCTCTGCAAATACAATATTCAT
Organism: uncultured Prolixibacteraceae bacterium; assembly: GCA_913063265.1. GTDB lineage: Bacteria > Bacteroidota > Bacteroidia > Bacteroidales > Prolixibacteraceae > Draconibacterium. Next base: position 88,050 of record CAJXZG010000008.1, read on the forward strand.
TGTTTATCTTTGCCAACTGGATACAGAAATGGATAGTATAAGTACATATAAGAATAAACGAGATACCGGTATTGAACAACAAATTCAGGAATTGGATTCTGTGTTTGTAAATCCTGATTCAGATAAAACTACTGATACTTCATTTTTTACTTTAGATTCTGCAATTGTTGCGACAGATTCGTTGTATAATTCAGATCAAAATAAAATTCAAAATGAATTTGCTTCTACATCGGAAAAAGATCCTGATGAACTGAATATGAAACCAAGGGTAAAAGATTATCCGGGGAATGATTGGTTAACAGGAGTATTATTTTTTGTATTTATTCTTTTTGTCAGTGTGAAAGCCATGTATTCAAAATATCTTCCTTCTTTGTTTCAGTCATTGATAAATTATCCAACATCATTCCGAATATTTCGGGAAAAGAATTATACATTTTTTCATGCAGCGTACAGATTGGAAGCACAATTTTATATTGTATTTTCCATATTTATCTTTCAGGTAATGGTAAGGATTACCCCCGGAGAGGGTCTTTTTAATCCACTTTTCTTTGGAAAAACACTCTTGGGAGTTGTTGTTTATTTTTTAGTAAAAAAGTTGGCTTATCGTGCACTTGGATCCATTTTTATAGGTGTTAATGACACCCGCGAGATTCTGTTTAACATGGATAATTTTAACAGGGTAGCAGGAATTTTGCTTTTTCCTGTTGTCGCTTTAATAACTTATTCTCCCTTGGGAAACCCAATGATAACAGTGTTTTTGGGAGTTTTAATCACAGCGGTTTTTTACCTAATGTTATTAAAAAGAAGTATCTCGATTTTATTGAAAAAACAGTTTCCGATATTTTATCTGTTTTTATACCTTTGTACCCTTGAATTTTTACCCTTGCTTTTGATTTATAAAATTGTGGTTGATTAAGAAAGGGATAAGTATAATAAAAAGCTGAATATTTTGAAAGTTAAGAGTATTTTAGTTTCACAACCTAATCCAACAACAGCAAAGTCTCCATATTTTGAATTGGCTGACAAACTTGGTTTAAAAATAGATTTTAGGCCTTTTATTCATGTTGAAGGAGTACCGGCAAAAGAGTTTCGTTACGAGCGAATCCAGATTCTGGATCATACAGCAGTAATTTTTACCAGCAGAACTGCCATAGATCATTTTTTCAGAATGGCTCAGGAATTGCGTGTAACTGTACCCGATACAATGAAATATTTCTGTGTTTCGGAAGCAACTGCTTTCTATTTACAGAAATACATCGTTTATCGCAAGCGTAAAATATTTTATGGCGACGGGAAATTTTCTGACCTTATTGGAGTTATGAAAAAGCACAAAGACGAGAACTTTCTTGTGCCACTTTCTGACATTCATAAACAAGAAATCCCACAGTTGCTCGATGGGGAAGGTTACAAATATACCAAAGCAATTTTATATCGAACAGTAAGCAGCGATTTGTCTGATTTGAGCGATATTAAATATGATGTACTTGTATTTTTTAGTCCGCAGGGAATCAGGTCTTTATTACAAAACTTCCCTGATTTTAAACAAGACGAAACCAGAATTGCCTGTTTTGGGCCAACAACCGCGCGGGCTATTCGCGATGCTGGTTTGAGATTGGATATTGAAGCACCAACTTCGCAGGCGCCATCAATGACAATGGCTTTGGAGCAGTATATTAAAAACAACAAATAATAAAAAAATATACCTAATTTTGGAAGGCTGTCCGTACTTCGGGTAGCCTTTTTTAGTTCAGAATGAACAGACAATCGGAAAATAGGAACGATAAAATCTTAAAGTCAACTTTTAAAAAAAGCGAACGACTTTGTAGTAAAAAAGTCATCGATAAACTTTTTAACGAGGGAAAATCAATGTTTATTTATCCGGTTAAAATGATTTATCTCGAAACACATATTCAATCCTATTATCCTGTTCAGGTAGCTTTCACAGTGCCAAAAAGAAATTTTAAAAAGGCGGTTCAACGAAACCTGATTAAACGTCGTATGCGTGAAGCATATCGTTTAAATAAATCAAGATTTTATTCTGAAATAGCAGATAAACAAGTAGCCTTATTTTTTGTATACACCGGTAAAACGGTTTGCGAATATCGGGAAACAGAAAAAGCAATTAGCAAAGGATTAAATAAATTGGCGTTGGAAATTGCAGGTAAAATTAAGTAATTTTACTGCTGTGGAGAACATAAGCAAAATAGCCAAAAATCAAGATCTCTTTTTTAAATCATATGCCACTTTCGATTTGAATTTTAGGATTGGAAAACTTAAAAAGCTTAAGGAAGTATTACAAAGCTATGAAAAGGATTTGTTCAAGGCTTTAAAAACCGATTTGGGTAAAGGAGAATTCGAAGTTTTTACCAATGAATATGGCCTTGCTTTGAAAGAGATTTCGTATCACATTAGAAATTTAAAATCCTGGGCCTTACCTAAAAAGGTATCTACGCCCATATATTCGTTTCCATCAAAAAGTTCTATTCATAAACAACCTTACGGGAAAATACTAATCATCGGGCCTTTTAATTTTCCATTTATGCTTACTATTGTTCCGCTGATAGGTGCGGTTTCGGCCGGGAATGTTGTTTGTGTAAAACCATCGGAAAACACACATCAAATTTCAGGATTAATAAAAAAAATAATTGATGAGGTTTTTAATCCATCGCATGTTGCCTGTATTGAAGGAGGAGTAGAAACTACCAAAGAGTTGTTGGCAATTCGCTGGGATTTGATTTTTTTTACCGGTAGCACACGGGTTGGTAGAATTGTAATGGAGGCGGCAGCAAAAAATCTGACTCCGGTGGTTCTGGAACTGGGAGGAAAAAATCCGGTAGTGGTAGATAAAGATGCCCGGCTGGAAGTGGCTGCCAAAAGAATTGTCTGGGCTAAATATTTAAATACGGGACAATCGTGTGTGGCACCTGATTATCTTTTTGTTCATGAAAACGTAAAAGACAAACTGCTGCCCCTGCTTAAAAAATATATTAAACAGTTTTATACCGAAAATCCTAAGGAAAGTAAAGACTTTGGGCGAATTGTAAATAAAGAAAATGTTGAGAGATTATCAGCGCTTATAAAGGATGAAACCATTTATATAGGAGGAGAAACAGATAAAACTGGCCGTTACTTTTCTCCAACCCTTTTAAATGATGTCCAAAAGGATTCTCCAATAATGAAGGATGAAGTTTTTGGCCCTGTCTTGCCGGTTCTTATTTTTAATGAATTAGATGAAGTAACTGGGTTTTTAAATAATAATGAAAAACCATTGGCAGCGTATTATTTTTCTGAAAACAAAAAGTCTCAAAAAGAATTTCTGGCAAAAACATTTTCAGGTGGTGTGGGTATTAATGAGCTTGTTGTACAGTTTGTGAACTTTTCGCTACCCTTTGGTGGTGTGGGTTTTAGTGGTATCGGAGTTTACCATGGGAAACACAGTCTTGATACTTTCTCTCATAAACGGTCGGTAATAAAAACCACTACATTAATCGATATCCCACTTCGCTATCCACCCATAAAACAGTGGGTGTTCAAATTGGTGAAGATGATTTACAGATGAAAATAAAGCTCTGTATCACAGAGAGATTTTCAGTTTTGCTGAAATGGATTTTTGGCGTTACAATGGTTTGGCTCATTGTTTTAACGGGAGTAATTACAAATTAGAAGAATTAACACCCCCAATTTCCGCCAAAATACGCCAGTTGGCTGATTGCTGGCTCCAACTGTCCCCCTGAACTAAGGGGGAAAGTTGAGGCCGTAAGTCTCGGGCTAAAGGGACAAGGCTGAAACAGGGGTAATGAAAATCAGCACTATTCCTCTTTAATAATTCCAATTAGCATACACACTGTATTCTTGGTTAATCAATTACGTATTCCAAATTTGATTATATTTGTTTTATGCAGAAAGAACAAAAAACAAAGGAAGAGATTTTTCAATTGCTTAGGTCTAATACCAAACAAATTAAAGATTTTGGTGTAAAAAGAATTGGCCTTTTTGGTTCTTTCGTAAATAATAAACAAACTAAAGATTCGGATATAGATTTTTTAGTTGAGTTTGAAAAAGAGAAAAAATCTTACCGTAGTTTTATAAATCTGTCATTCTTTTTAGAAGAATTATTTGGAAGGAAAGTAGATGTTTTAACCAACAAATCTTTAAGTCCTTTTCTTGAAAGTCATATTTTAAAAGAAACTGAATATGTCTCGCTCGATAATTGAATTTTTCCAACATATTAAACTTGAACTTGACTTTCTTGAAAGCAATTCTAAAAATCTGGACTTTTGGGATGTGATAGAGAATGAAATTGAGGAATTGAATTTTCAAATTACTCGAATAATCAAGGAAGAAAGACTAGAGAAATGATTAAAAACAATACCCCTGTTTTCGCCAAAATAAGCCAGTTGGCGGATTACTGACTCCAACTGCCCTTTGAAATTAGATGGACAGTTGAGGCTGCATATCCCGGGCAAAAATGACAAAGCAGAAACAGGAGAAACAATAAACACATCCTATTCCTCATCCATAATTTCAGTCTGCATAATAGCCGAATACTAGGATACTCAACCAACTATTTAAAATTGATTATGTAAATTATCGAATTGAAAGGGCTAAAGATACATTGGATGATGCCTACATACTTGCAGAAAAGGAAAAATGGAATTCAGCGAATAACCGACTTTATTAAGCGGCTTATTATGCCGTTATAGCTTTGCTGCTTAATTCAGATTTAAAACCAACAACTCATAACGGTGCGAAATCCAATTTCTCTGAATATTTTATAAAAACAGGAAAGATGGAAACCCGATACGGGAAAATGTATTCTTAGCTTTTTATGTGGAGACAAAAAGGAGATTATGACGATTTATTTGATTTCGACAAAGAAAAAGTCATGATCTCCTTTGAGCCTGTTAATGAACTGATTACTGTTATTGAAAATATTGTAAAACAGTAATCCTATTCCTCATCCATAATTTCAGTCTGCATACGCACCGAATCTTCATGAATCAATTGAAAAATAATTTTCACAAAAGTTTCGTTTAAATCTAATTTTTTACCAAGACCTACCCTGTCTTCCATCAATTTTGTCCAACGGTTGATCTGCAAGGCAGTAACATTATTATCCTTTTTATACTGGCCAATCTTTTTAACAATATCAACTCTTGAAGAAAGTATCTCCAGAAGTTCCGAGTCGATAGCATCAATACGGTTACGCAGTACATCCAGCTGATTCTCAAAATCGGGATTATTGGCATTTTCGTAACGAATTACCAATCTGTCAAGTAGTCTACTTAAATCAGCCGGTGTCAATTGTTGTCCCGCATCACTCATTGCACATGATGGATCAATATGAGATTCCAGCATCAAACCTTCCATTCCCATGTCAAAGGCTTTTTGTGAGATTTCGTAGAGATATTCCCTTGTTCCGGCAATATGACTGGGATCGCAAATTATTGGAAGATTTGGCATCATTCTTTTAATTTCGATTACCGTTTTCCAGTTGGGGTAATTGCGGTATTTTGTTTGTCTGAAGGGTGTAAACCCACGGTGTATGGCAACAATATTTTTAATTCCTGCCTGGTGAATTCTTTCCACTGCACCCAACCATAGTTGTACATCAGGATTTACCGGATTTTTGATCATAACTACTGCATCGGTTCCTTTAACCACATCAGCAATTTCCTGCACCACAAAGGGGCTTGCGGTTGAACGGGCACCAATCCACAATACATCCAACCCGGCTTTTAAGGCTTCTTCAGTATGTTGTGCATTGGCTACTTCGGTACCAATGGGTAATCCTGTTTCTTCTCTTATCTGCTGTAACCATTTTAATCCAATCGAACCAACTCCTTCAAAAGATCCCGGGCGGGTACGTGGTTTCCAAACTCCTCCCCTGTATACAAAAACACGTTTATCTTTTGCCAGTAATTTGGCTGTATCCATTGCTTGTTTTTCCGATTCCAAACTACAGGGTCCTGAAATCAATAATGGATTATCGATATTCGGCAGCCAGCTTTTAATCGGATTAATGTCTAATTTTAAAGTCATGATTATTTAGTATAAAGTTTTACATTCTTTTCTTCTTTTTTAACCAAATGAGGATTTTCACCTTCAAGAATTCCCCTTATTTTATTTGCATTTGTTATCAAATCTTTCATTTTATCATCTTGTTTGTCATGCATACAATCCCTGAATTCCTGAAGGTGTTTGATATAAACATCGAGGGATTCAACAACATAGTTTCGGTTTTGTTGAAATATCGGGTGCCACATTGTTCCCGAACTTTTTGCCAAACGTACCGTTGAACGAAATCCTCCACTTGCCAAATCGAAAATGATATTTCTATCCTCTTTAGCCTGAACGGCATTTGCCAGCGCATAAGCCGCGGCATGTGGCAAATGCGAGACAAAAGCAGTGCTGTGATCTTGTTCATCGGCGGTCATGTATGCGATATCCATTCCAAGGATTTGGAACATTTTTTCTATCAGAGCCAGATGTTGCGGACCGCTGTCATCGTGGTCGCAAATGATGGCAATTTTGTCTTTAAACAAATCTTCTAAAGCTGCAGAAGGTCCAGAGTTTTCAGTTCCTGACATGGGGTGTGCAGGTACAAAGTTTTTCCTTTTTGAATGAGCCTTTACGGATTCGATGATCTCTCTTTTTGTGGAGCCCATATCGGTTACAGTTGTGCCATCACTCACGTTATCGAGAACTTGTGGCAAAACAGTTAGCTCTTTGTCTACAGGTATGGCAATAATTACCAGGTCGGTATTTTTGACTCCTTCTTCGAGGGTTTCAATTTTATCAACCAAGCCTATTTCCAATGCTTTTTGTGCATGCTCTTTATTCGCATCAACACCAATGATTTCTGTAGCAAATTTGGCTTTTCGCAAATCTTTTGCAAGAGAACCGCCGATTAATCCAAGTCCTATTATTGTTGTTCTCATTTTTGAGTTTTTTAAACAAAAAAAGGCCTCGATTTTTTCGAGACCTTTTGGTAAAATATTTTTAGTTATAACAATACCTTACTTTCTGATCCCGGTTTCAGAACCATAATAAAAATAAAAGTAGAAATAAGTATTGTTAAAAATCCGTTTCATTTTTCAATATTATGCGGGCAAATATAGAGATTATTTTAAAACATCACAATTATTCATCAATTGCTTTGAAATATTAACCAAAAACTTCTAATTCCTTATTATTTTATTCGAAAATATCCGTTTCCCGTTTTCTTTTACCACAACCAGGTACATCCCACTTTTGAATTGTGAAAAATCGGTTTCCAATCTAAAATCACCATAAACGTTTCTTTGATTAATGCTCTCCAGTTTTTGACCGTAAACATTAAAAATATCGATAGTAAGATTTTCAATGGTTTCATCAGCCTGAACTGAAATATTCAAAATATTATTTACCGGATTAGGAAAAACAGTAATGTTTCCGGGGGATAAGACAAATGTTGGTGAAGAAACCGGAGTTTGAATTCTCAGGTTATCAATAGTCCATCCCCAGCCATTTGCATATGGGTCTGAATATAAACGGAACCTTATTAATATGGTGTCACCTGAAACAAAGTTTTCATTTTCCAAAAGGTTAATCTGGCGGGTAATATACAAGTCCGGATTACCCGGGGTTAAAGAAGATTGGTTGTTGTCAATATTTTCATCATAACTTGTTTTCCAGGAGGTATAATCTCTTGAATCATAGCCATTGACAAGAGGCAGCCATGTTTCGCCGAAATCTTTACTTCCTTCGATTACCACATAATCCCAGAAATCGTCATCTCCAAAAGAAGAATAAACTTCGCCTGGTTCCACTAAAACAACCTCATCAAATCGCATAATACTGTTGTCACTAAGTATAATAGGATATTTTAACAGCGTTGAAAAATTGAGGTTTGCGTTATTTTTATTTGGACTTTTATAAGGATGAGGACTATGCAACGAACCATTTTCAAAACCTTCCGCAGTATAAATTTCAAAATCTGATATAATAAAATCACTTGACGGAGCATTAAAATCGCTGTAATAGCCCGTTGCTGGCTCAAATATTTTTTCTATCCTAAAACTAAATAAACTGTCAACAGGACTTTGGGCAATATTTTTGGCATTCGATGAATCAACAGCAACAATGCGATAACTTATTTCATCACCGTCATTAAGCAGATTAGAATCAAAATCAAATAATCCTGAGTATAAGGTTTCTGAAATATTTTTTAGTTCAAAACTTTCTTGCTGAATACCATTTATCCAAAGTTCAACATAGACCGAATCCACACCAAGATTATCATCCGCTAATGTGGAAATTTCAATGGGTTGTCCAAAGGAAACTATGTAAGGCGTTTCATCGTGACTAATTACAGGAGGTTCTTTATCCGGGCCAACAGACACCGAATACAATTCCACCGGTGTTTCTTTAGGTAAAAAGAATTCCCGGTTGAATTCATCCTTTACTTCGATATAATAATGATATGTTCCTGTTTCAAATGTTGGATTTAATACAGCAGAATAGAGGCCTTTTTCAGCATCAATTTCCAGCAGAAGTGAATCTTTCACAGTGTTAAATGCATCCGTTGAATAGTAGAGAAATACATTTTCCGGATTAATTTTGGTATCACTTTTAATCGTCAAATTAAACAAGATAGGTTTCTTCTCTTCAGTATCCTTTGGTTTGTCTAAATCTAAAACCGTATGTTTCCATCCGATATCTGCCAATATTCCTCTGGTCACCGGTCCGGGATCATGAATAGCCTGTCCCTTGCTCAGCGTATGATTCATTAAGGAATTTTCAGATCCGGAAGGATAATTAACATTACTTAAGTGATAAATGCTTGATCCGGTTTTCCAGATTTGAGGAGCATGCAATCTTGGAATTTCACCGGAACCATTTGTTCTGGCTGCCTGACTTTTTGAATATAAGGCGTTAGAGGTAAGTTCCTTGTAAAGACTATTTGATGGTACTTCAAAAATATTTGTGTCTGTTAACATTTCAAAATTTTCGTTTACCACCATTAAATCAAAAGCTGCTGCATCTCCTACATTTTCACTTCCGTAAAAACCATTACTTTGGGTTGTTTTAAAAAAACCAGCAAATCCAAGTCCATGACCAATTTCATGCAAAACAACTGTAACAAAATCGTACAATAACTCAGGAGTCTCCCCATCGGTTCCAAAGTACCACTGTACATCTTTATTAAACGTCGCAACAATGTCCGGGAAAGAATGCCCACTAATTTCTGATTTGGTAATTTTTTCAACCACTGATATGGGATAGAAATAATTTTTTCGGGGAGCGTTTTCAAAGTTGGCAATATAATCGTTCGGACTGGCACTTCCCAGGGCACCGGAGGACATTGTTCTCCATCTTGCCTCTACATAAATGGGAATGTCAGATTCAATAATCGCTTCCCAGATACCAATAGCATATTCGAATGCGTCTTTTGCATTCTGTGGAAATAAGCTGTAATCTACTATAAAATTTGACTTTTTTTCTGCACCCGATTTGAGAAGAAATTCTCGGGGAGGCGGGACAAATGATTTTTCAGTTTCTTCGGAAGCATGACATACCACTTCGTGATTATGGTTGTGTTTTTTGCTTTGGATGATTTGCCCATGAGCAAAACCGATATCAAATGAACTGACAATAATGATAACATATAATATCTTCACTTTTTTTCTTTTTACAATTCCAGACAAATATAAAAGGATTTTTGTTGTAGAATTGTTTAAGAAAACAATATAAAAAGTAAAACAAAATATTATTTAAACATTTCTTAAGAGAAAAAAAATGCTGAAAACTAATTCAGCACTTTTTTTAAATCTATCTGTTCTTTAGGGTGAACAGAGCATTCTAATCATCAATCATCTTGTTGCAAATATTGATTCTTCTTTGCAAACACTAAATTGTATAATATAACTACCGAAGTGATTAAACCAACAACTGCTGCTACGAAAGCAACTAATAATAATGTTTTCATAATTTAATTTTTAATAATTCTTTTTGTTATAGTTTTTAAATTGGAATCGGTTAAACTTGCCAGGTAAATACCTGGTTTAATATTTGATAAGTCTACTTTTACTTTAGGGTTAAATTGAGTATCGTATTTTGTTTCATTGTAAACTGTAGAACCTGTTAAATCCATAACTTTAATTTCAACAGAATTTTGATTTTCAACATTTTCGCAATCAAAAACCAGTGTTCCTGAAAAAGGATTTGGATAAACATTCAAGCTTTTATTTTGTGCCATACGGTCTTCAAATAAATCTTCCTGATTTTCAATTAACATCTCCGGATTTATTGTCCAGCCTAATTCAGCTAAAACCAGTAAAGTCTGATTTCCTATGTTGTGGATAGCTTCACCTTTATATGCATGTGCACACATAAGCTCGTTTGAACCACTCTTTGTTTGATCATTCCCAAGATGATATATACTTAAACCTTTTAACCAAGTAGTTGGAGCATAAACGGAAATATTTTTTATTTCGGTAAAATCTATTGAATGATTAAAAAATAAAGAATTGGAAGTCAACTCATTTGATAAAGCAGTTGAAGGAACAGGAAAAATTGTATTATCCGATATCCGCTGGTTGTACGAATTAAAAACAAAAAAATCGTAGATACTTGGAAGATTACTTTTGTTGTTAAACTTTGCAACACCATCTTCAGCTGAAAAGAATCCGGAGATACCCAGACCATGTCCAACTTCGTGCAATACAGAAGTTACAAAATCATATTGTGAGTCTGGCGTATTGCCATCGGTGCCAAAATACCATGGTTTTGTATTGTTAAACGAACATGTAATATCTGCTTCATCTTCTCCGTTGTATTCTTTACCTGTAATTTCTTCAACAAGTGATATTGGATAATAAACATCTGGTTCCGGAGCACCTTTAAAATTTCGATAAAAGATGGCCGGTTTACCGCTGGCCAATTGATTGTTTGGTAATTTTTCCCAATATGCATGAATATGAATCTGGACTGATGATGTAATACTTTTTTCCCATATTGAAATAGCATATTCAAAAGCCTGAATTGCCTCGTTAGGGAAATTGAAATATCTGATAATCACCTTTGAATCAGGTGATTGTCCAGACTTTAAGCTGATCATTTTGTTCGCCGGAGGTGTAAAAGACTGATTTATTTCGTCCAAAGCAACATTTACTGAGCTTTCGGCAATTGCCGCATCTTCCGTCAGTTCTGTCTGACTAAATACAGCATAAAATGCAAATAAGCAAAGAATAGAAATTAGCGTCCTTTTCATTTCAATTCGATTTATATTGTTAAATCAAACCAAAAATTCAAACTCCCAGAGACAGGATATAAAGTCAATAGTCCATTTGCTATGCACAGAAGTACTTTGTTTGTTCAGTTTTTAACCTGATTGATCGGGTTTGTAATGTTTTCAATCAGTGGGTTTGTAAAAACAGAATTAATTTTCAAAGCACGTTTCTATGCCTATGGCATCAAAATATAAAAAACAATAAAACTTTTGAGTCTCTTTTAACTATACAATGTTGATGATTCAAAAGCGTCTGTCTCTTGACAGTTTTTTAATTTATGGGTTTGCAGCTGTAAACATAAGAATATTTTTTTTTTATTCCAAGCTTTTTTTTAGATTAGTCGCAAATAAATTTTTCCCTTTTTAAATATTTATGAAATTTTTATCAACAACCTTAATCACTGTAATACTTGTATTTACACTAAGTTCATCAATATCTGATAAAGAAAAATATAACGAACTTTATCGTCCTCAATTTCACTTTACTCCTGATAAAAACTGGCATAATGATCCCAATGGATTGGTATTTTATGACGGAGAATACCATCTTTTTTATCAATATAATCCAAAAGGGAAAGAGTGGGGATACATGCATTGGGGTCATGCTGTAAGTACAGATTTAATTCATTGGGAGCATTTACCAATTGCACTTTACCCTGATGAAAATTCAGAGCATAAAGAGAACTGTACGGCTTTTTCAGGTTCTGCTATAGTGGATAAAAACAATTTGCTGGGAAAACAAAATGGCAGTGAAAAAACTCTTGTGGCTTTTTATACTAGCCAGAATTGCGGGCAAAGAATTGCCTATAGCACAGATAAAGGAAGAACATGGGAAAAATTTGAAGGAAACCCGATAATACCCTTTGATGAGAACGACGATGCAAGGGATCCAAAAGTTTTCTGGCATGAAGAATCGAAAAGATGGGTAATGGTATTATACAGAAAGACGACAAAAGACGACAATTCAAAAGGTTTTTCAATATATAACTCTGAAAATCTGATAGATTGGGAATGGAAAAGCCATATTCCGGGATTTTACGAATGTCCTGATTTAGTGAAGCTACAGGTAACAAATCGTCCCGACGAATTTAAATGGATTTTATTTGATGGTGACGGAAGTTATCTGATTG